>NZ_JBQFVP010000016.1:0-108507 GCF_056539825.1 Ruegeria sp. B10 | reverse complement strand
CTGCGGTCAGCGTCGTCTTGCCGTGGTCAACGTGGCCAATCGTGCCAATGTTGACGTGCGGTTTTGTACGCTCAAACTTTTCCTTTGCCATTCCTCAGGCGCCCTTTTGCGATTTGGGGGACCCTTGGTCCCGTGGTTACATCTGCGCGCGCGAGATATTTGGTTCAAAGGGGAAAATCAAGCACATCCTGAGGGAAATGCGCCGATCACGCCGGATTTTGCGTGAGCTCGCTCGTTTCCAGCGGCTGGATCAGGTCGGGACGCCGATCAAACCAACCATTGTTCTTGTGTTCTTCGGCCAACCACTCTTCGACTCGGTCGGCAACTTTTAGGGCAAGGCCGCTCATTTGCTCTTCTTTAGTGCGGGTATTGCCCGAACCGGTCAGAGCGCTCTCTCCGGTCGTGTCTTCCAGAACTTGGAATTGCTTACCCTTGGCGAGGAATTCTTTCTTCTTCACGTCATAGACGTTGACCAGAACAATCGCCGTGCTTTTGGGATTGTAGATGACGGGTATGCCCGGAGGCGCCAGCATGTAGCCTTCGAGGCTGATACCGATATCGTATTCCTGCGCGCCTTCATAACGGCCGAGACGGATATCAACCGCGTTCTGAATGGCGTTTTCCCACTCTTTTGGAGTCGCATCGCGCGAAACCGGTCCTTGGCGGGCTTTCTCAGCGAAGGCGTAGTTTACGCGCAGCTTGAACTCGCCCAACGACTCGGGTTCTTCATAGACTTGCGTCTGCGTGCAGGCGCCCATAAGGGCAAGTCCAGTAATCAGGGTCAAAATGCGCAGCATGATCTCGTCTCGATAGGCCTGTTTTTCTTTGATCTAGCGCACCGATACGGCATGTGCCAAGCCGTATCGGCGGATTTCACCCGAAACACTCGTCAGATCACGAGAATTTATAGTCACGCGGGAAGCCATAAGGAGGCTTTTTCCCAACGCTGGCGCGTTTGGCCAGCCATTGGGACATATCTGCCTCATGCCGTGTTTTATCGCCACCCATGGACCATTTGAGCCCTTCTTCCCAGTTGAAAGTTGTGATGTCGGACAGGCCGCCATCCAACTCCAACGTGCCCTGCCGGCCGCGGGCCATATTGTATTTCTGCAAGCGCACGCCTTTGCCTCGCGTCATCTCGGGCAACTCTTCGGTTGGGAAGACCAAGAACTTGCCATTCTGCGAGACCACTGCGATGTGATCTCCAGCGACCGGTTTACAGATCATCGCTGTCTCGTCGCCTTTGACGTTCAGCACCTGTTTCCCGTTGCGGGTCTGCGCCAGAACGTCATCCTCGGGCACCATGAAACCGTTGCCAGCGTCCGAGGCCACCAGCAGCTTGCGCCCCGGTTTGTGGATCAGGATGTCGATGATTTGCGCTTCGTTTGGCAGGTCGACCATCAAGCGTAGCGGCTCACCCATGCCCCGCCCGCCGGGCAGGTTCGCGGCGCTGACCGTATAGAACCGCCCGTTCGACGCGAACACCAGCAACCGATCCGTGGTTTCCGCATGGAAGATGAACCGGGGGCCGTCGCCATCTTTGAACTTCAATTCGCGCTTGAGGTCGATGTGACCGGTCATGGCCCGAATCCAACCCATCTGAGAGCAGACCACCGTGATCGGCTCCTTGTCGATCATCGCCTCAAGCGGCACTTCCTCGACCTGCCCGGCCTCGGCGAACCGGGTACGGCGCGCGCCGCCTTCATAGTTTTTGCCGAAGGTCTTCTTGGTCTCTTTCAACTGTTCGGCGATCTTGGCCCATTGCAGAGCGGGGTCGGCCAGTAGGTCTTCCAGATTGGCGCGTTCCAGCATTAGCTCGTCACGCTCACGGACCAGTTCCATCTCTTCGAGACGACGCAGGCTGCGCAGGCGCATGTTGAGGATCGCGTCGACCTGAACTTCGGAAAGCTCGCCCTCGCCCGGTTTGGGCGAGATGTAATCGGACTCATCTGTAGCACGAACGTGGTCGATGCCCCAATCCTCGCGCATCAGCGCTGCTTTAGGGTCGTCGTCGTAGCGAATGATGTCGATCACACGGTCGAGATTGAGGAAGGCGACGATAAAGCCCTCCAATACCTCCAGCCGATGGTCGATCTTCGCCATGCGGTGACGCGAGCGACGGATCAGGACCTCTTGCCGGTGATCGAGGAAGGCGCGCAGCACTTCTTTCATCGAGCAGACTTTAGGCGTCACACCGTCGATCAGCACGTTCATGTTCAGGCTGAACCGCACCTCAAGGTCCGAGTTGCGATAAAGCATGCCCATCAGCACCTCGGGATCCACGTTCTTGGAACGCGGCTCGAGGATCAGACGGATGTCATCGGCGGATTCGTCGCGCACATCGGCGAGAATCGGGATTTTCTTGGTCTGGATCAGTTCTGCGATCTTTTCGATCAGCTTGGATTTCTGAACCTGATAGGGGATCTCGGTGACCACGATCTGCCACTGACCACGACCCAGATCCTCGACCTCGAACTTACAGCGCAGCCGGAAGGACCCGCGCCCGGTGCGATAGGCTTGGGCGATATTCTCGGGCGGCTCGACGATCACGCCGCCGGTCGGGAAATCCGGGCCGGGCACGTAGTTTAGCAGAGTGTCGTCGCGCGCATCTGGCGTTTTGATCAGATGCAGACAAGCGTCACAGAGTTCCGAGATACTATGCGGCGGGATATTCGTCGCCATGCCCACGGCAATACCGCTGGCACCATTCGCCAACAGGTTCGGGAACTGAGCGGGCAGTACGACCGGCTCAGTCAGCGTCCCATCATAATTGTCGCGGAAATCAACGGCGTCTTCGTTCAGACCTTCCAGCAGCGCCTCGGCCACGATGGTCATCCGCGCTTCGGTGTAACGCGAGGCCGCCGGGTTATCGCCGTCGATATTGCCGAAATTCCCCTGCCCGTCGACCAGCGGGTAGCGCACGTTGAAATCCTGGGCCAGACGCGCCATCGCGTCGTAAATCGCGGCGTCACCATGCGGATGGTAGTTACCCATCACATCGCCCGAGATCTTCGCAGACTTCCGGAAACCTCCGGTTGCACTGAGTCGTAGTTCCCTCATCGCATAGAGGATTCGCCTGTGAACCGGTTTCAAACCATCACGCGCATCCGGCAGCGCCCGATGCATGATGGTGGACAGCGCATAGGTCAGATAGCGCTCACCAATTGCGCGGCGTAGCGGTTCGGCTACCTCGCCCCCATTGTCAGGGGCCTCCATGTTGGGGTCGTCGATCGTATCGTTCATATATGATGTGATACGACGCAAGCGCAGCTTGGTAAAGCAACCAAGACTTATTTTACTGGGGACAAGTCGCGCTTTTTGCAACAGGGGGAGGCAACCCACGGATTTCCCCCATTTTTCGACTCCCGCCTCGAAATATGCTATGGTCTCATGAATTAAACTGCTGCCAATTCTTGTATTTACGATTTCTTCGGGGGGAAGCGTCATGACGCGCCTGATACTTGTTACTTTTGTCGCCCTTGGCTGGGCCTTCTACGTCATGAGCGGAGGCCCCGATTTCGAGCCGCGCGGCCTGCGCAGTGACAATCCGCAGCGTATGGCGGCCACGTTCGAACCTGCACCCAAGGCGACGCCTCCGGCTGCCGCACCGGTTGAGGAGTTGGTGACCCGCGCCGCAGTTCAACCCATCCCTGTTATTGAGTTTATTGCAGAACCAGAACCTGTTCTGGGTGAGGAAGAAACCAAGGCGCTTCTGTCTCAGGTTGCAGCCGGACTGCAGGCGAATCCGTCCCTGTTCGAAGATCAGGATGTGACGCTGACGCTGGCCTCGCTGGAAGGCGGCGTAGCGGCGATGCAGCAAGTCACAACCGATGCCGAACCTGCTGTGTCACCTGTCACAGAGCCCGAAAAGGACATCCGAGAAATCTCTGGCACTCGCGTCAACATGCGTGACGGGCCGGGCACGATCTATCCCATCATCGGTAAGGCCACGATCGGACAACGGGTCGAGGTCCTGAGCGATTCCGGCACGGGTTGGCTGCGCACACGCGTGTTTCCCGGGCAACAGGTCGGATGGATTTCGGCATCACTGGTCCGCAAAACCACAAACTGACGTCCGGGCGTCATTGCCCTGTTTCCTCTCGCAGCCTAGGTGTTGGGGACGTTGAGGTTCGGGGCCATCATGCAGAAATCAATTCTTATTACCGGCTGCTCGTCCGGCATCGGCTTGGATGCAGCACACGGTATGCGTGCACGCGGTTGGCGCGTCTTTGCCTCGTGCCGCCAGCAGCGTGATTGCGACAGGCTGCGCGCGCAGGGATTTGAAAGCCCACGAATCGACTATCAGGACACAGACAGCATCACAGCCGGACTGGCCGAGGTTCTTGAGGCCACCGGAGGCACTTTGGACGCCCTGTTCAACAACGGGGCGCACGGACTGCCCGGCGCGGTCGAAGATGTTCCGACCAACGGTTTGCGGTTCATCTTCGAATCGAATGTCTTCGGCTGGCACGAGCTGACGCGGCAGGTCATTCCCGTCATGCGTGAACAGGGTCATGGGCGCATTGTCCAGAACTCCTCGGTTCTGGGGTTGGTCGCGTTCCCCTGGCGCGGCGCCTATGTCGCCACCAAATACGCGATCGAAGGTCTGACCGACACGATGCGCCTGGAACTACGCGGCAGCGGCGTCAAAGTCATCCTGATCGAACCCGGTCCAATCACGTCGAAAATCCGCGAAAAGGCGATCCCGGTGTTCGAGCGGTTCGTGGATTGGGAGAACTCGGTCTTGCGTGACAGGTACGAGGCGTCGCTGCTGAAACGGCTCTATGAAGGCTCTGGCCCGGACACGTTCGAACTGCCTGCCTCAGCGGTGACCAACAAGCTGGCACATGCGGTCGAAGCGAAACGGCCCAAGGCGCGCTATTACGTGACGACTCCGACCTATATTGCGGGCTATTTGCGGCGAATTCTGCCAACAAAAGCCATCGACCGAATCCTGTCAGACATCTGAGGCAAAATTTCCCGTTCGCTTTTGGCCCTGCAGGCGCTAGATCAGGCGCACCCAAAGAAAAAGCGGACGGTGACTGACGATGGACCCTTTGATGGTCGTTTTGCTCCTGGCGATGGCGGCGGTTGTCGTCGTGCTGACCCTTGGCATCGCAAATTTCGGAAAAAGCGGCATGGATGCCGCCAAGAAGAGCAACAAGATGATGCGCCTGCGCATCCTCTTTCAATTCATTGCCGTATTGCTGATTGTGCTTTACGTCTTCCTGCGCGGACAAGGAGTTTGAAGATGGTCGTTCTGAACAAAATCTACACGCGCACAGGCGATGACGGGAAAACCGCTTTGGGCAATGGCGAACGGGTTGCAAAATACTCGGGTCGCGTGGCCGCATATGGCACGGTTGATGAGCTGAACGCCTTTGTCGGTGTTGCCCGGACCGAAGCCGAGGGCGAAACTGACGCCGCGCTGGCCCGCATTCAAAACGACCTGTTCGATCTGGGGGCTGATTTTTGCCGCCCCGACATGGAAAAAGACGCCGAGGCCGACTACCCGCCGTTGCGCATCGCGCCTGCCCAAATCGACAGGCTTGAGGCTGAAATCGACGCGATGAATGCCGATCTTGAACCATTGCGCAGCTTCATCCTTCCCGGCGGCTCGGCTTTGGCGGCGCATCTGCATGTCTGCCGCACCGTCTCACGCCGGGCTGAGCGTCTGGCGGTTGAGCTGACCAATATGGAACCTGTCAACGAAGTCGCGGTCAAATACCTGAACCGTCTGAGCGATTGGTTCTTCGTCGCCGCCCGCTGCGCCAACAACAGCGGCAAGGATGATGTCTTGTGGGTTCCGGGCGCGAACCGCTGAAAGCGGCGGGACGTCCAGTGGACGTCCCGGCGACCGGAAGTGCGGAGCCCCGGCCCGAAGGGCGGGCGTAAAGCGTCGTATACTCGGCGCACCGCTAACCAAAACGTGCAGTCTTCTTGGTTCAGTTGGACGGGTTGGCAACCGGCAACCAAATCCCACCATCGACGGCTAACCGTCAAAAAACTCTGCCTCCTATTCGTCAAAAAACACAAAACGCGACGTCTCAAGCCCATGACGTGACGATTTTGCTCTGTTGTCGATGAGATTGAGTCGCTATCTAGTCCCGCGAGAGCATTGGTGGAGTCGCGACGCGGCTTGCCGTTTTTGTAAGGAGCGAACGCAAAAATGAAGGTACTTGTGCCTGTCAAGCGCGTGATTGACTACAACGTTAAGGTCCGTGTTAAGGCGGATGGCAGCGGTGTTGATCTCGCCAATGTAAAAATGTCGATGAACCCGTTCGACGAGATTGCAGTTGAAGAGGCGATCCGCCTGAAAGAAGCGGGCAAGGCTGACGAAGTCGTTGCTGTTTCGATCGGCGTGAAGCAGGCGCAGGAGACGCTGCGGACTGCTCTGGCCATGGGTGCCGACCGCGCGATCTTGGTTATTGCCGCGGATGACGTCCACACGGATATCGAGCCTCTGGCCGTTGCAAAAATCCTGGCCAAAGTGGTAGAGGAAGAGCAGCCAGGCATCGTTCTGGCGGGCAAGCAGGCGATCGACAACGACATGAACGCCACCGGCCAGATGCTGTCGGCCCTACTGGGCTGGAGCCAGGGCACCTTCGCGTCCGAGCTGGACATCGAAGGCGACACCGCCAAAATCACCCGTGAGGTTGACGGCGGTCTGCAGACCATCAACGTCAAGATGCCGACCATCGTGACCGTTGACCTGCGCCTGAACGAGCCGCGCTATGCGTCGCTGCCGAACATCATGAAGGCGAAGAAAAAGCCGCTGGACGAGAAAACCGCCGCCGATTACGGCGTCGACGTCACTCCGCGTCTGGAAATCGTCAAAACCGATGAGCCGCCGGCCCGTGCCGCTGGTATCGTCGTCGGCTCGGTTGATGAGCTGGTCTCGAAACTCAAAGAAGCGGGGGCTGTGTAATGGCTGTACTTCTGCTTGCCGAAGTCAACAATGGCGAACTGTCGCTGGACGCCACCGCCAAGGCCGTGTCCGCTGCGAAATCGCTGGGTGATGTGACCGTTCTGGCCGCGGGCGGTTCTGCCGCTGCTGCCGGTGAGGCTGCTGCCAAGATCGACGGCGTGTCCAAGGTTCTGGTTGCTGAAGACGAGTCGCTGGGCCACCGCCTAGCGGAATCGACCGCAGCGTTGATCGTGGGTCTCGCCGATGGCTATGAGCACATCGTTGCCCCTGCCACCACCGACGCCAAGAACGTCATGCCGCGCGTTGCTGCGTTGCTGGACGTGATGGTGATCTCGGATGCGTCTGGCGTGGTTGACGGCTCGACTTTTGAGCGTCCGATCTATGCAGGCAACGCGATCCAGACCGTCAAATCGAACGACGCCAAGAAAGTCGTCACCTTCCGCACCGCTTCCTTTGATGCGGCAGGCGAAGGCGGTTCGGCTGCGGTTGAGACCATCTCGGTTGGCGAAAACCCCGGCCTGTCGTCCTGGGTTGAGGACAAGGTTGCCGAGAGCGATCGTCCCGAGTTGACCTCGGCTGGTGTTGTTGTTTCGGGCGGCCGTGGTGTCGGCTCGGAAGAAGACTTCAAATTGATCGAGACTCTGGCTGACAAGCTCGGCGCCGCTGTTGGCGCGTCGCGTGCCGCCGTGGACTCGGGCTATGCCCCGAACGATTGGCAGGTGGGTCAGACCGGTAAGGTTGTTGCACCGGACCTGTATGTCGCCGTCGGCATCTCGGGCGCGATCCAGCACTTGGCTGGTATGAAGGACTCGAAGGTCATCGTTGCGATCAACAAAGACGAAGAAGCACCGATCTTCCAGGTTGCTGACTTCGGTCTGGTTGCTGACCTGTTCCAAGCCGTACCCGAACTGACCGAGAAACTCGGCTGATCGAACCAAGCGGTTGCTTGGAAAACCATTGTAAGGCCCGCCCCCTCGGCGGGCCTTTTTCAATGCAAATCACGGATCGATCGGGAAAGCGCTTCTGCGATCCGACGATGGGTCGCCGGGCCGATCATATGTTCGGCCATAGGCTGCTGAAGGGTCCCGAACAGCATATCCTCCAACTCATCCGATTCGCCGGAGATCCGGACTGACATCGAAACGACATCCGCACCGAACGGACGCAGTGCGTCCAACATCTCGGTATCCACAAAGACCGGTTCACAGCCCAGCGGTCCGGCGACCTCATGGGCGATCTCGCCATCGACCTGCAGGTTCAGCAAAACGACCGGAGGCCGGATCTCCTGTAGAAAAGCGCCAAGCGTCTCGACCCACTTTTTGCGCAACTCGTGGGTGACGATTTCGAAGCGTGCGTCCGAATAGGAATGCAACAGCCCCAGCAAGTGACGCACAAAATGGACGTCCGTAAAATCCACCTCAGGGTAAAGCGTCAGCAGGTCCGGTGTAGGAGACAGAAACCGGTCATTGCGGCGCGGATGCACCCGGTAAAAGCGATTCGATTGCCCCAGCGCCCCCGGCAATTGCAGCACGCAAAGATCGGAATCATTCGCCAGCTCAACCAAGGTGGAATCGCCGCACAGCGCCTCAACGCCACAAAGAAGACTGCCAAAGTTGACGCATTTGCGGTCCAGCAAGCCTTCGAGAATCGCGGCATAGGGGTGCTCAACGAACCTCCCAAAGGTCTCATCCCCTCCGATACATGCCAGATAGGAGCCGTCCAATGCGCGCGACGGCCTCCGGAACCGTAGTTTTGACTCCCCATACTGACAGATGCTGTCTTCGGGCACTGCTGCGCCCGTTTGATGATAGCTCATATCACTCACCCAATTTTTCACCCGGTTGCCATCTTGCCGTCGCAAGTCTTGCGAAATTGCTAATGCGCGGATTTGAGGCAAGTTTGACCGGTCCGCAGACCTCTGATGCCTCTTGCCGCCCGCCCCAAACTGCCGGTAATGTCGCGGCGAGCTGAGAGCAGAGGCACCAGAGCATGGAAATCAAATCGGTCGGAGTAATTGGCGCAGGCCAGATGGGCAACGGGATCGCGCATGTTCTGGCCTTGGCCGGCTATGACGTTCTGGTCAATGACGTCAACAAGGACGCCCTGGACAATGCCGTTAAGACGATTGAGGGCAATCTGGCGCGTCAGGCTTCACGCGGGAAGATCTCGGACGAGGCTGTGCAAGCCGCTTTGGGGCGGATCACCACCACGCTGGAATTGCCACGTCTGGGCCAGACCGATCTGGTGATCGAGGCCGCGACCGAGCGTGAGACGATAAAACAGGCGATCTTTGAGGATCTGCAACCGCATTTGCTGCCGCATACAATCCTGACCTCGAATACGTCTTCGATCTCGATCACACGTCTGGCCAGCCGGACCGACCGACCAGAGCGGTTCATGGGGTTCCACTTCATGAACCCGGTGCCCGTCATGCAACTGGTCGAGCTGATCCGAGGGATTGCCACAGACGAAGAGACCTATAACGCCTGCAAGGCCGTGGTCGACAAGCTTGGCAAAACCGCTGCTAGCGCCGAGGATTTCCCGGCCTTTATCGTGAACCGTATCCTGATGCCGATGATCAACGAGGCGGTCTACACGCTCTATGAAGGTGTTGGGAGTGTTCAATCCATCGACCAGTCGATGAAGCTGGGCGCCAATCACCCGATGGGGCCTCTGGAACTGGCCGATTTCATTGGGCTCGACACCTGTCTGGCCATCATGAACGTGCTGCATGATGGGCTTGCGGATACCAAGTATCGCCCCTGTCCGCTGCTGACGAAATATGTCGAGGCTGGATGGCTGGGGCGCAAGACCCAGCGTGGATTCTACGACTATCGCGGCGACGTGCCGGTTCCGACGCGCTAAGAGAGGGCCAGCCCCCTCGCCCGGATTTCATACGGTCTCACCCCCGGGATATTTTTAGCCAGATGAAGGAGCGGATCAGCGCTTTGCTATGCCGCCCAAGGACATCGTGTGGTTTCGCAGCCACGCCATGAATCCACGCGGGTCGCGTTCGAGCAGCTGCATGTCTTCGCCCGAGATCGGCTCTCCGATCACCGGGGATTGGGGCTTGTTGCACGAGCGGACGATCTCGTGCAGCAACAAGCCCTGCCGCAGGATCGGCGAGAGTTTGTTGGCGATCTGATAGGCGCGCGAGTTGCGGCCGGGGAAGTAGATCGGCACCACGGTCGCGCCTGAACGGCGTATCATCTTTGCGGTGAAGACGTTCCATTCGCGTTCAATCGCCGGCCCGAACCAATCATCCGAGGACATCACTACACCCGAGGGGAACAGGGCGACCACGCCGCCCTCTTTCAGGTGGTCCATGGCCTTGGTCCGCATTTCCAGCATTTTGGTTTGCGCTTCAGGATCATGCGGGAAGGGAACCGGGATCATAAACGAGGTCGCGGCCTCATCCAAGCCAGTCAGAACCGAGCGAGTCAGAATACGGTAGTCGCTACGGACACGTCCAATCAGTTCAGCGAAAATCATGCCGTCCACCATGCCATGAGGATGGTTGGCGACAACGACAACGGGGCCGGTTTTGGGAATACGTGCGATCTGTTCCTCGGGTGTGGTGAGGGTGATCCCCATCGTCTTGAGCGCCCCACCCCAGAACCGCTGGCCACGATACTGCTCGTTTTTCTTTTCGAATTTATTGACCATCCGAAGAATGGTCAGCTTGCCGGTACACCATTCGATGGCGCGGATTGCCGTCGCGGTCCAGGCATCGTCGAACGAATTGGCATAGGTCAAGGTTCTACGGTCGTAGATCTCGCCCTGATCATCTGTCCCGTTTACAACGGGGCCTGTCTTGGTGTCGTGCGTTGTTTCCGCCAATTCCTGGTCTTCCCGTTCTTCCTGTCCCGGCGGGGTGGCTTTAGAACCCCTCTCCGAACTTGTCGTTCACAAGCGTTTCCAAGGCTTCTGCCAATGCCTCAGCATCCGGCCCGGAGGTCTCGACGTCAATAGTGGTTCCGCGCGAGGCTGCCAACATCAAAAGGCCCATGATACTGTCGCCTGACGCAGAAAGTCCGTCCTTGGAGACTTCTGCACTTGCATCGAAACCTTCTACCACCTCAACCAGCTTGGCCGAGGCACGGGCGTGCAGGCCCTTTTCATTGATGATTTTCAAGCTTCGATTGGTCATTTCAATACGTCCGGTCCTAATCCAATGTCACATTTTGCGCATTGATGTACTTGCGTCCAGCCTCCATCGCGTGACGCACGGCATCGCCCACGGGCAGGTGGCGGCTTTTGGCCAATTTGATCAGCATGGGAAGGTTCGCGCCATACAAAATGCGCCGATCCTGCGGCGCACAGGCCCGGAGGCTGAGGTTCGACGGGCTGCCACCGAACAGGTCCGTGACGATAACCACACCGCCGCCCATATCAACGTCGTTTGCGGCACGGCAGATTTCGGCCTGCTTTTCATCGCGGTCATGATCGGCTTCGATCGCAATCGCGACCAGGCCGGGCTGCGGCCCGACAACATGCTGCATGGCGGCCAGATACTCTTTGGCCAACCCTCCATGCGCTACGATCACTATCCCGATCAATCCGGCCTCACATTCAATGCGCGTCGTTCCATCTCGCGGTGCCTAATTGCCACCTGCTGCCCCCTGTCTGCAAGGGCTTTCGCAACCGCCTCAGCCAAAGCGACAGATCTGTGTTGGCCGCCGGTACAACCGAAAGCAACCGACAGGTGTGCTTTGCCTTCGGCGCGAAAGGCAGGCAACAGAAGGTCCAGCATTCCGACCACCCGGTCAAAGAACGGAGCGTAGTTCTTATCGGATTGGACATAGCGCGCCACGTCAGCGTTTCGACCGTCGGCAGCACGCAATTCGGGCCGCCAGTAAGGATTGGCCAGAAAACGGCAATCAAACACCATGTCGAGGCCGCGCGGCAGGCCGCGTTTGTAGGAAAAAGACTCGATCGAGACCGCAAGATGGCGGCCACCTTGTGGGGCGAACCAATGTTCGACCTCTTCACGCAGTTGGTGAACATTCAGGGCGCTGGTGTCGATCAGGGTATCGGCGATTTCGCGGATCGGGGCCAGCAGTTCTTTTTCCTGGCGCACGCCGGCTTCAGGGCCCGCGTCCTTCGCGACAGGGTGACGCCTGCGGGTTTCCGAGAAGCGGCGCAGAAGAACCTCATCACTGCAATCCAGATAGAGGACGGTCAGGTCAACCTGTTCCATACGGCCCAGCTTGGCGGCCAGTTCGATGAACCCGATGGTCGAGAAATCCCGGTTGCGCGCATCAATCCCCAAAGCCATGGGCCGATCATCCCCAGCCCCTTCCAGCAGGCGCGTCAGCAGGCCCATGGGCAGATTGTCTATTGCCTCAAACCCCAGATCCTCAAGCACGTGAATGGCTGTCGAACGCCCTGCCCCGGACGGCCCGGTCACCAGGACGATCCGCCGTTGCGCTGTCATGTGCTGGTCCATTCCGGGTATACGCGCCCCATTTTAAGCAGTTGCATCAGTGCTTCGGCCAAATTGGGCACGCCGGCGCCAAACAACAAGGGTACATAGTGCCCCAGCAACTGCAAAGTAACGGGCTCCGGCAGGCGGGCGGGCTGCGTCTGGTCCATATCGAGCACATAATCCAAAGCCACCGGGCCGCAAGGGGCGGCGCGCAACAGCCCTATGCCACGCGCCTCGATCAAGCCCGCAATCCGCTGTGGTGCGTCGGCAATCACCGCGCCCTCGTCCCGGCTCAGATCGACCCGGTCGTCGGCAACCAGATCGGCCCCAAGGGCAATCATGCGAAGGGCGAGTGAGGATTTACCCGACCCCGAGGCCCCAACGATCAGAAGCCCCCGCCCCTGAACCGCGACACAGGTCGCGTGAATACAGGCGCTATCTTTATCCGCAATGTCTGAAGGCGTCTGACTGCTCATCTCCTAGACAGGAAGCCCCACGACGAAACGCGCACCCAATGGCTCCGAGGTGACATCGGCTTCGGTCGGTCGGATATTCTCGGCCCAGATCACGCCGCCATGCGCCTCGACAATCTGTTTCGAGATCGCCAACCCGAGGCCCGAGTTATTGCCAAAATGTTCCTCGGGGCGCTCAGAGTAGAAGCGTTTGAACACTTTGGTCAGGGCCTGTTCCGGTATGCCGGGGCCTGTGTCTTCGACAACGACAAGCACACGGTGGTCGCGTTGACGTACCCAAACGCGGATCGCATCGCCCTCCTCGCAGAAGGAGATCGCATTGGTGATCAGATTGACGAAAACCTGGGCCAAGCGCGCCTCAAGCCCATTGATCACGATCGGGTCGGCGGGTAGATCGGTGGCGTATTCAATGCCCTTAGACTTGGCATCTTCGCCCAGAAACTGACCCAAATTGTCCAGCAGTTTCAGCAAGTCAAAGGGCTGCTCAGCCTCTTTCACAAGCTCCGCATCCAGCCGCGAGGCGTTAGAGATGTCGCTGACCAGACGGTCGAGACGCCGCACGTCATGTTCGATGACTCCCATCAGCTTTTCGCGCTGATCGTCGCGCTTGACCATCCGCAGCGTTCCCACGGCGGATTGAAGACTGGCCAGCGGGTTCTTGATCTCATGCGCCACGTCGGCCGCGAACTGTTCATTTGCGTCAATCCGGTTATAGAGTGCCGTGACCATGCCCCGCAGCGCCAGGCTAAGGCGACCAATCTCATCGGGACGCGCGCTGAGGTCCGGGATACGAATGCGGCCCGGATTAACGCCTGTACCCCGGTCCTTGCCCATCTCGGCCGCGGCGGCCAGATCGGCCAGCGGATTGGCAATGGTCGACGCCAGAACAAGGCTGAGACCGACCGAGACCAGCAGAGCCACAACAAACATTTGCAGGATCCGCTCCTGCTCTCGCCGGGCCAGCGCGTCGATCTCACCTGCCGGTCCGGTTATGGCAACAGCTCCAACCGTCGTGTCGTTGAACACGATGGGAGCGGCGGCAACGATCACCGTCTCTTCCATCTCGTCCTGCACAGCTTGCACCTGTGTTCTGCCGCCAAGCGTATCAGGGATGATGGATTGCACCCGTTGGGCCAGTGTCGGGGCCTCGTCAGTCGTTGACCAGTTGAATACCCGGGACACCCCGGTCCATACCGCATTCAAAGCGTCACTGATAACGGTGCTTCCGGTTTGGATGTCCGCCTCTGATTGCAGGATGGTTGACAGATCCACCGCAACTGAGGCACCCCGCGTCCAGCCGATCAACGTGCCGCTGGCGTCGTAGACGAAAACTTCGCCACCTTCTGGTAGGCTTAACCCTGCCAGCGTGTCACCCACATCCAGCACCCGCGGATTCTGAGCGCCCGCGGCTGCGTTCTGACGGATCTGAGCCTCGAACACGTTGCTGACCAGCTGCGCATCACCCATCAGGTTGCGCGCGGTTTGCTGAACCTGTTCCTTCCGAGAATCGTCCAGATACAAAAGCCCGGTCACCAGAATGACCAAAGCGATCAGGTTGAAGGTGACGATCTTGCGCGCCAAAGGCGAGCCACGCAGAGAAAACAGGTTCCTCCGCGACCGCTTTTCTCGCAGTTCAGCAGACTCGGGGTCTTGTGGGATAACCCAGTCATCCCCGATGACGACATCACCGTCGTGCAGCTCGTCAGATTGGTCAGTGTCACGCACGGGACCACAATACCTTCAAACGGGGCGCGTGCCTATTCTTCGTTGTAGCGGTAGCCGATGCCATAGAGCGTCTCGATGGCCGAGAACTCAGGATCAGCGGCGCGCATCTTCTTGCGAAGGCGTTTGATGTGGCTGTCGATGGTGCGGTCGTCGACATAGACCTGATCGTCATAGGCCACATCCATCAGCTGGTCGCGGCTTTTGACGAAGCCAGGGCGTTGCGCCAAGGCCTGCAGAAGCAGAAACTCGGTCACGGTCAACGAGACATCATTGCCCTTCCATGTCACCGCATGGCGCAGCGGGTCCATCCGAAGCTCACCACGTTCCATGACCTTCGCATCACCGGTGCTGACCGCAGCGCTATCGCCCTCGGTCGCTTCCTGACGACGCAGCAAGGCGCGAATACGTTCGACAAGAAGGCGCTGCGAAAACGGTTTCTTCACATAGTCATCCGCGCCCATGCGCAGACCCAGAACTTCGTCGATCTCGTCATCCTTGGAGGTCAGGAAGATAACCGGCATCTGGGTTTTCTGGCGAAGCCGCTGCAACAGATCCATCCCGTCCATCCGCGGCATCTTGATATCCAGAACAGCCATATCGGGCAGCTTTTTATTGAAAGCATCCAGCGCAGCCTGACCGTCATTATACGTTTCAACCTCGAAGCCCTCGGCTTCGAGCGTCATGGATACCGACGTCAGAATGTTTCTATCGTCATCCACCAGTGCAATCTTTGACATTGGGGTCACCCCTATTCCTGCTCACATACGCAATAATACGCTTTTTTGTAGGACATTGTTGGCGGTTTTAAGGCGCCGAATCAATCCGTAACCACGAATCAAGCCTTTCTTGCGGCAGTTCTGCGGCAAAAATGCCTTGCCGACCGCAAAATGCTGCCCGGTTTTCCGACAGGAAATTTGTGATGGCGCTAAACCTGAACTTGGTTGCGCTAACTGCGTCAAAGCCTCCTGTTCATGCCCCAAACGACCATGATAAGAGGACGCCTGTCCGCCGGAGTCGTCCGGCATGATTGCCCCAAGAGCGCACCGGGCCGAACTGCCTCCGCGCCGCCACAGGAGAAGACACACATGACATCTGGACGGGTTAACCCGCAATTCCGCCTCGAAGATCAGGGCATCGAGGGTCTGGGCAATGTCTATTACAACTTCATGGAACCGGCGCTGATCGAAGAAGCGCTGAAGCGCGGCGAAGGCACCCTTGGCAATGGCGGGGCCTTTCTGGTCACCACCGGCAAGTTTACTGGCCGTTCGCCGAAGGACAAACACGTCGTGAAAACCGACAGCGTCGCCGACAGCATCTGGTGGGAAAACAACGCCGCCATGAGCCCCGAAGGCTTTGACGCCCTGTACGAAGACATGCTGGCCCATATGAAAGGCCGCGACTATTTTGTGCAGGACCTCGTTGGCGGGGCCGATCCGACTTATTCGATCAATGTGCGTATGGTCACCGAGCTGGCGTGGCATAACCTGTTCATCCGCCATCTGCTGCGCCGCCCGGATCGCGAAGATCTCGACGATTTCACAGCTGACTTTACCATCATCAACTGCCCCAGCTTCAAGGCGGATCCCGCGAAGCACAATTGCCGTAGCGAGACAGTTATTGCACTGAACTTCGACCGCAAGCTGATCCTGATCGGCGGCACCGAATACGCTGGCGAGAACAAGAAATCCGTCTTCACCCTGCTGAACTACATGCTGCCGGAAAAAGGCGTGATGCCGATGCACTGCTCGGCCAACCACGCCGTTGGCAACCCGGTCGACACCGCTGTCTTCTTCGGTCTGTCCGGCACCGGCAAGACCACCTTGTCCGCCGATCCGGCACGGATTCTGATCGGTGACGACGAACATGGCTGGTCGGATCGGGGCACCTTCAACTTCGAAGGCGGCTGCTATGCCAAGACGATCAACCTGAACGCCGAGGCCGAGCCCGAGATCTACGCCACGACCTCGAAATTCGGCACGGTGATCGAGAACATGGTCTTCGATCCGGAAACCAAGGAATTGGATTTCGACGATGACTCGCTGACTGCAAACATGCGCTGTGCCTACCCGCTCGAGTATATCTCGAACGCATCCAGCAGCGCTCTGGGCGGTCATCCCAAGAACATCATTATGCTGACCTGTGATGCGTTCGGCGTACTGCCTCCGATCGCGCGGCTGACACCGGCGCAGGCCATGTACCACTTCCTGTCGGGCTTCACCTCTAAGGTAGCAGGTACCGAGCGTGGCGTGACCGAGCCGCAACCAACCTTCTCGACCTGCTTTGGCGCGCCCTTCATGCCGCGCCGCCCCGAGGCCTATGGCAACCTGCTGCGGGACAAGATCGCCCAGCACGGCGCGACCTGCTGGCTGGTCAACACAGGCTGGACCGGTGGTGCCTACGGGATTGGCAGCCGGATGCCGATCAAGGCAACCCGCGCCTTGCTGACTGCTGCGCTGGACGGTTCGCTGGCCGATGCCGAGTACCGCAAGGATGCCAATTTCGGCTTCGACGTGCCCGTCTCGGTTCCCGGAGTGCCTGAGGTTCTGCTGGATCCGCGCCGCACTTGGGACGATCAGGTTGCGTTCGACAAGCAGGCAGAGAAGCTGGTGCAGATGTTTGCGGAGAACTTTGAACAGTACATTCCGTTCATCGACGAAGACATCAAGGCTGTTGCCATCGGCTGACCTGAATCAAGGGCGCTTCGGCGCCCTTTTCTATGCCTGAGTGTTCACCTTCCGGTTACCGCGCGGAAACAGCATATACAAATGCGTTGTTCCGAAGTTTCCGATACGCTACAGTCAACACATTAAATTGGCCCGGAGCTTTTGCACCGGGCCGAATCTTAAAATAACCTTTGGGCAGCTCATGCGCGGACACTCACACCAGCGAATTGGGCAACCTAATGACGACGCTAGTCTAAGTAGATGGGGTAAAGTGTCAATATGAAACCAGCCAGACACCACGGTGTTTGGATATATTTCCAGGTCTCGGCTTTGGCCGCGTTGGCACGAAAAAGACAGGTAAGATATGACCGAAATCTCGAAACTCACCGAACTTCGCAAGCTCATGCAAAGCATGGAGCGCACACTAGGCCTTGAACAGCTTTCTCCGGTCGAGCGCGACATTTATTACGCGGCCGAAGAACTATCGAAAGCCGATCAGGAAGTCCGGACATTCGGCTTGATCGAACACACTCTGGTCCAGAGCGTTTCGCGGCCCACCTTTTTCCGCGCGCTGAAGTCGCTGGTCGAAAAGGGTTATCTGTCGCAAAGCGGCACAGCCAATCGCGGACGGTATATCGTACATGCACCAAGGTGACGCCGCGCCCCGGCAGATCAACGGCTGATCGACGTGCGCAAGTGGGCCTCGGAAACATTTTTTGCCTCTTTGGCCTATGTGATCGCATCCTTCCTCACTTTCGAGGTCCTTATGCCTTTGCAGAACTTGTTCTTTCCCGAATATCCAAGTCGGGCTAGTCTGCTGTTTCTGCCACATGGCGTGCGCGTTTTATCCGCGTGGCTATTGGGCTGGAGGGCGATCTTTGCCCTTCTTCCCGGTGTTTTCATCGTTTTCGCAGCACTCGGCGGCAGCGATGTATTCTTGCCCAGCCGTCTTATGGCGATGGCAATCGCAGTAACAACGGTTCCCGCGGTCTTCTATCTCTGCAAATGGCTCGGCTGGGATTTGTTCCCACGCGCTGACCGCAAACCCTGCTGGATCTGCATCATGGGCGTCGGCGTTGTGACCTCATTCCTGGTCTCGGGGCTGACGAACCTGGCCTTCGGCAGTGCGACCGCTGAGTACATAGCCTTTCTGATCGGAGACGTCTCAGGCCTGTTCTTCCTGATGCTCGGCCTCTATTTCGCGTTTCGCTTTGCGGACAAGCGGGCGTGATCTGCTAACTGAACAGACCACGGCGGACAAGGTTCAGCCCAGCGACCAACAGTACCAACAGGGTGATTTTCCGAAACAGGGCCTGATCAATGCGGTCCTGCAACCGCATCCCAAGCCACAACCCTGCAAGGGCTGGTACGACCAATACAGCCGAGAACGGCGCCGTCTCTCTGTTCAGTATCCCTGATCCGATATGTGCCACTGTCAACGCAATAGCACCCAAACCATAGATCACGCCCTGCACTCTCAACTGCTCTTGCTTTGGGGTGTTCAGGGCCGTCAGATACGCCACGGTCGGAGGCCCCCATACGCCCGAAATCCCACCGACAAAACCCGCAATTACGCCGAAGATCGCTTCGATACGCGCTGATGCTTCCTTGAGGGAAAAGGTGACCCCGAGGATCTGCAGCAATGCAAAGGCTGTCACCGGAATGCCGATCAACATCAGGAAGGTCGAGGCCGGAACCAGCGTCACCAACTGCGCTCCGATCAGCAGAAAGATCAAACCAACGCTCAGAAAGACCCGGAACCGCCGGATCGAGGCAATAGCCGCCCGCCCCCCTTCCTGCAGCGCCTGAACGCCGTTGGTCACAACGGTCGAGAAGATCAGACCGGCAACAGCAAGCTCGGGCGGCAGAAACATGCTCAGCCCAGAAACAAGAACCATCGGCATCGCGAAACCGACCATGCCTTTGACCCATCCGGCAAGACACGCAATCGCAGCAGCCAGAGCAAGATCGGTCGGAGAGAGTATGGAAAACAGTGTCATGCCGTCTAGATATCACCCTGCGCGCTCTCTGCACTGCAAAAATGCCAAGGTAATATTTGAACTTTTTCGCTACGTAATAAGTATTTTTGTTGCGCTGCACGTGCAGCATGATATGACCAGACGACGCAAAAGAGGACGTGATTCATGGCCCATGACGGACAGGATATGACCCAGATGACGACAGCTGCGATTTTGCGGGACCTTCTGGCCCTGACAAAGGCCGCTGTACCAGCGGTTGAAGCTGTATTTGAGCGCGCGCGCGATTCGGTGCGGTCCATGGTCGAGGCTGACGGTCGCATCTCGGGTGCGTTGATCGAGGCGAACCAGACAGCTGCTCACGGGCTGGCATGGCTGGCGACCTATCATCAGTCCCTTGCACAGATGCAACGCTGGGCCGAAGCGCTTGAGGCGGACGGCAAGTTTGGCGAGATTGAGCAACTGCTGCACCAGATCGCCTTTGGTGAGTATCTGCATCAGGTCGCTGGCGGTATCCCCATGAACCAAGGCGAAGTTGTACGCCTGCAGGATCTGGGGCTGGGCTGGGACGCTCTGTCCGGGTTCCAGACTTCTGAGATCCAGACACTGATGGCGCAGGCCAATACGCAAGCCGCGCGGTCGCGCCTAGTCGCTCTCATGGAAGACCAGGCGGGAGCCACCATGTTCGGCGCGTCGGGTCTGGACGAAGAACTTGAGATGATCCGTGACCAATTCCGCCGTTATGCCGTCGAAAAGGTCGAACCGCACGCCCATGACTGGCACCTGAAGGACGAGTTGATCCCGATCGAAGTCATCGAAGAACTGGCCGAGATGGGCGTTTTCGGCCTGACCATTCCCGAAGAGTTCGGCGGGTTCGGCCTGTCCAAAGCCTCGATGTGCGTGGTGTCCGAGGAGCTGTCGCGGGGCTATATCGGCGTCGGTTCTCTGGGCACACGCTCCGAGATTGCGGCCGAGCTGATCATCGCAGGCGGCACGGATGAGCAAAAAGCAAACTGGCTGCCGAAGCTGGCCAGCGCTGAAATTCTGCCGACCGCCGTGTTCACGGAACCCAATACAGGCTCGGATCTGGGCAGCTTGCGCACCCGCGCGGTCAAGACCGCCGATGGCGACTATGAGATCACCGGCAACAAAACGTGGATCACCCACGCGGCCCGCACCCATGTGATGACCCTGCTGGCGCGCACCAATCCTGACAGCACCGATCACCGTGGACTGTCGATGTTCCTGGCCGAAAAGACACCGGGCACGGACGAGGCCCCCTTCCCCACCCCCGGTATGACCGGCGGTGAGATCGAGGTGCTGGGCTATCGCGGCATGAAGGAATACGAGCTGGGCTTCGACGGCTTCCAAGTGAAGGGTGAAAACCTTCTGGGCGGTGAAGAAGGCAAAGGCTTCAAGCAGTTGATGGAGACTTTTGAATCCGCCCGCATCCAAACCGCCGCCCGCGCCATCGGCGTTGCGCAAAGTGCGCTGGATATCGCGATGCAATACGCGCAGGACCGCAAGCAGTTTGGCAAATCGCTGATCAACTTCCCGCGCGTGTCCGGCAAGCTGGCGATGATGGCGGTTGAGATCATGATCGCGCGGCAGCTGACCTATTTCTCGGCCTGGGAAAAAGACCACGGCCAACGCTGCGATCTAGAGGCCGGTATGGCCAAGCTGCTGGGCGCGCGTGTGGCCTGGGCCGCGGCCGATAACGCGCTGCAGATTCACGGCGGCAACGGCTTCGCGCTGGAATACAAAATCAGCCGCGTCCTGTGCGACGCGCGTATCCTGAACATTTTCGAAGGGGCTGCCGAAATTCAGGCACAGGTCATCGCACGGCGTCTGCTGGGCTGACCGAAATTCGGCAACTTCATTTCCCCAACTGAACCCGGCGCCCGCGCCGGGTTTTTTTCTTGACTTGCTTATATTGTGCACGGCGCTAACCGTGTGTCCCACAAAGCCAACAGAACCGATTCTGAACACTCTTCACTGCAACTTCCCCCTTCCCGATCCCGCGCAGATCACTTACACGACCTCTCGAAACCCGGACGGAGAGACGAACGTGATACGCCTGACCGCGCTGCTTGCTGCCTTGGTGATGCTGACCCTTGGGGCTTGCGCTCCGTCTTCGACTGTTACACGGGCGGATGTCGATGGGCTGGCGCTTGAGATCCGCAACCTTGGCCCCAATGTCGACCCGGCCGAGGCCCGCCGCGCCGCAGAAATCTCGTACAGCTATTCGCAACAATTGAAGCGCGACTGGAACGTGACGGATTCGCCGATCGTTCACAACGCCAAGGTCATCAACGGCTTTCGTGACTATGGCCTGTGCAATGACTGGGCGCAGGCCATGACCCGGCGCTTGCAGCAAGAGGACTTTCAAACGCTGGACGTGCATTGGGCCACCTCTCCTCCGACCACGTTCCGCATCATCCACCATTCGGCAGCGATCAGCGCGCGGGGAGACAGCCTGAAGGACGGCGTGATCCTTGATCCCTGGCGGCAGAGCGGCGACCTGTTCTGGGGCGAGATCTCGGAAGACGACCGCTACAACTGGCGACCCCGGC
This sequence comes from Ruegeria sp. B10, assembly GCF_056539825.1. Lineage (NCBI taxonomy): Bacteria > Pseudomonadati > Pseudomonadota > Alphaproteobacteria > Rhodobacterales > Roseobacteraceae > Ruegeria > Ruegeria sp. B10. Next base: position 86,741 of record NZ_JBQFVP010000016.1, on the reverse strand, counting down.
TGGAAGTGCGCGAAGAGCTGATCTCGGCTAGCGCGGGCAGCTGAGATTCCGGTTCAGCCCAAACCGAAGTCGCGATAGATTGTGCGCATGTTACGCTTGACCCTCGTTCTGCCCTTGATGGCGCTGTTTCAATGCGACCGCGACGAAACCGTGGCGGCCTACGGCGCGTCTGACCGGTCCTGGGTGCTGCAAGAGATTGACGGGCAGCCCTTTCAAGCCAGCGCCCTGCTGCAATTCCCCGAAGAGGGCAAGATCGCGGGCAATGCCCCCTGCAATAGCTACAATGGCACGCTGAACGCGCCCTATCCTTGGTTCGAGATCAAGGACCTTGCCGCCACCCGCGCCGCCTGTGCCGCGCTTGAGGCCGAGGGCATGTATTTCGCGGCCCTGTTGGCGATGACACAATCCGAGGTTTCGGGCGATGTTCTTATTCTGCGCAATGAGGACGGGCACGAGATGTTGTTCAAAGCCGCCGAGTAAGCCTCTCGATGAACCGCGCCCGCGCCTCGGGCAGTGGATGATGGCCCAGCGCGGGCGCAACGCGGTGTTCCATGAAATACCCTGTCGTGTTCAGCCCCTGCACGATCTCGGCATCCGGGGCCGTCCCTTCGCCCCGCAGACAGGGTGGCAGGGGCAACAGGCGGTCGGCCCACTCCCCGGCTCCCTCAACGCTGACAGCCCGACCCGTTTTGGGAGAGACATAGACCAGCCCCTCGGTCGCGCCGGTTACAGCGCAAGAGGACAGGTCGAGGCCAAAGCCCAGCTCCTCAAGCAGCGCAAGTTCCCACCGCAGATAGGCCAGCGGCCAGATCTCATCCTGCCCTAGCAGATCCATCAACTGCTCGGTCTGGGTATAGATGGCGGGATGCGGCTCGCGCTCGGGCAGGCAAAAGGACAACAGGGACACCACGGCGTTCAGCCCCGCCAACGCAAGCCGACCGGAAAATGCCGCTGCCGCGCGCGACCGCAGCGGTTCGACTTGGAAAGTGCCTATATGTTCCTCAAGCCGCGCACGCCACAGCACGTCCAGTTGCGCGCCGGGCTGTAGGATCGGCGCGATCTTGCGGCTGGTTCCCCCACGCACCACGCCCGCATGACGACCATGGGCCTCGGTAAAGACCTCGATGATCGCGGCCGTTTCACCGTGGCGGCGCGTGGTCAGTAAGATGCCGTGATCGCGCCAGTCCAAGGCAAGCTCCGGTCGGGGTGGGAAATCGCTCGCCTCACAAGAGCGCAACTGCGCGGCGGGCGCAAGCGGGATGGGGACTCGACAAACCGGGCGCTTGGTCCAAGATTATCATTGGGCGCGCGATGGGAGGGAGGACAAAGATGCCAGGCAGAGTTTGGGTTTTGCTATTTGCAAGCTTGATCGGCTTTAGCCCTCTTTCCGCATTCGCTCAGGCAGACTGGTCGCAGGTGAAGCCGGTTCTCGACAAGCGATGCGTGGTTTGCCACGGCTGCTACGATGCTCCCTGTCAGGTCAAGCTGACCTCACCCGAGGGGCTGCTGCGCGGCGGCAACAAGCTGGCGGTTTACCATTCGCAGCGTCTGGAAGATGCCCAACCCACCCGTTTGGGGCAGGATGCCACAACGGTTGAGGGGTGGCGGGATTTGGGATTCCATGCAGTTCTTCCGCAGGTACAAGGCGAGACCAGCTTACTGGAACGCTATCTGGCCTTGGGGGCCGAGAACCCTCTGCCCGCAAACGCGCCTCTGCCCGATTCGTTGGGGCTGGCGCTTGACCGCCCCTTGGTCTGCCCAACCGATCAGGAGTTCGACGCCTTCCGCGAAAGTCATCCGACGGCCGGAATGCCCTATGGGACCGCGCCACTGGCAGCCTCAGAGCATGCGCTGTTGATGGATTGGGTGCAGAGCGGAGCAGCCTTGCCTGAGGCGGCTACGCCATTGCCGGACGATATCCAAGGGCAGGTTACCGCCTGGGAGGCGTTCTTCAACGCCCCCGACCCGCGCGCTCAATTGATGAACCGGTATCTGTTCGAACATTTGTTTCTGGCCCGCCTGCATTTTGAAGGCGATGACCCACGGCGGTTCTTTCAATTGGTCCGGTCCAGAACGCCCAACGGAGAAAAGATCGACATCATCGCCACCCGCCGCCCGTTTGATGACCCCGGCGAAGGGCCGCTCTACTACCGTCTACAACCGGTCAATGAAACCATCGTCCATAAAGAACACCTGGTCTATACGCTAAGCCCTGATCGCATGGCGCGGTTTCAGGCGCTATTCCTGCAGCCCAACTGGGCACTGACCAACATGCCCTCCTATGGCGATGCCGAGGGCGGAGACCCGTTCTCGACCTTCGCGGCAATCCCCGCGCGCAGCCGCTATCAATTCCTCTTGGACGACGCGCTGTTCTTCGTACGCAGTTTCATCCGCGGCCCCGTCTGTCACGGAGAGACTGCCGTTGACGTCATCGAGGACCGGTTCTGGGTCAGTTTCCTTGACCCCGACGCCGACCTCTCGATCACCGACCCTAGCTTTCTGGCCGAGGGCGCTGCGCTTCTTGAGCTGCCCGTCTCGCAAGTGGATCAAAGCTTGGGCGACCTGCACATGTTCTCGCATCAGAACCAGGCCCAGTACCTTGAGTTCCGCGATACCCGATATCGCAACAGCCCCGCGCATCAAACCGGTTGGGGCTATGACGCGATCTGGGATGGCGAGGGCACCAACCCGAACGCCCTGATCACCGTGTTTCGGCACTTCGACAACGCTTCGGCCCTGACTGGGTTTCATGGCGATATCCCGGAAACCGCTTGGGTTATCGACTATCCGGTGTTTGAACGGATCTACTATAATCTGGTCGCTGGCTATGACGTGTTCGGACGTGTCGAGCATCAACTGGCGACCCGAATCTACATGGACGAATTGCGCATGGAGAGTGAGGACAACTTCCTGACCTTCATGCCGCGGAATCTGCGGCCGGGTATGCACGAAAGCTGGTATCGGGGCGTTCTGGCCAGGTTGCACACTTTCTGGCACACCCGCCGCATCGACGACACGATGCCCACGGGGATCACATTTGAAACAAACGCCCCGAAGCAGGAGTTTCTTCTGCACCTTGTCGACCGCGGCAATGGTCTATGGTCGCGCTCAGACTCGATCAACCGATGCGATGGCGCGGATTGCGCTCAGGATGCGCTGACTGCGCTGGCCAGCCAGACCGGGCCTTGGGTCAAGTTCCTGCCCGACCTTTCCTTGCTGGTGGTCGAAGCAAGCGACGAGAAGGACGAGGTTTTCACGCTGATCCACGACAAAGCCCATACCAACATAGCCTTCCTGTTTGACGAATCCGCCCGGCGAGAACCCGAAAAAGACGTTCTGACCATTCTGCCTGAGATGATCGGAAGCTACCCAAACTTCTTCTTCAAACTGCCTGAGGCGCAATTGCACGGCTTTGTTCAGGCTGTGAAAGCTGTCGCCACGCACGAGGACTGGATGCAGCTGGTTGCCGATTTTGGCGTGCGTCGGACCAGCGAAGATTTCTGGGCCATCAGCGATCAAATCCATGCCCGTTTTCTGAAGAACAAACCAATTCAGGCGGGCATTCTGGACCTCAACCGGTACAAAGACCCAAAGCCCGGCAATGATCCGAAATGAGCATTGCAGTTTGATGAAGAGGGGATGAAAAACGCCCGCCAGCGCCGCAAGCTGTGACACCCACACGATAAGTTCAGCCCGGCAGACTTGCCCAAAGGCGACAGCGGCCCTACCCTTTAAACATGCGATCTTTTGCACATATCCGGCCAGCCTACAGCCGGGCCGAGCGCATCAGTGACGGAGTTGTACATGTTCTGGGCCTGTTTCTAGCCCTCATCGCGGTTCCCATCCTGATTGTCATGACGGTGTACTATCGCGCCGACCCGGACGCGGTCATGGGCGCGTCGATCTACGGAATGACGCTGATCCTGATGCTCAGCTTTTCTGCGCTCTACAATATGGTCGTCAGCGACCGATGGTCAGAAGTTCTGCGCAGGCTGGATCACTCGGGCATCTATGTGAAAATTGCAGGCACCTACACGCCTTTCCTGCTGCTGTCCGGAGCGCAGGCCCCGGGGCTGATGATCGGCCTTTGGTCCTCGGCCACGCTGGGATCAGTGTTGAAAATGGTGGACCCGCACCGCTTTCGCTGGATCGGGCTGGTCTTGTATCTGGGCATGGGCTGGGCCGCCGTCTGGAGCGGGCACGCTTTGCTGGACGAGCTGCCACCTTCGGTACTTGCTCTGATGATTGCCGGAGGGGTAGTCTACACCGCAGGCGTCATCTTCTACCTGTCCGACTGGATGCCCTATCACAACACGATCTGGCATGTTTTCGTTCTGGCAGGTAGTGTTCTGTTCTTCGCCGCCGTATCACTACGGGTGTCGCTGGAGCCGCTGTTGCTAGGCTAATGCCCACTCAGAACGTTAGGCCCGCGTGCATCAGGATACCAACCACCATCAACAGGTTGAGGATCATCGAGATCCCATTGCCCACATAAATCGGCAGCTTTCCGACCACCAACCCATAGGCAAACCACAGGAAGGACAGCGCAGCATAGAGCGACCAGGACAAAAGCGACTGGCCGGTGGCGTGTTGCGAGTGGGTGAAATACAGCTTGATCAGCTGCGGCAGCGTGGCAAAGGGGCCGACGACACCAATGAAGACCATGAAGCCTTCGAATCGCTGCATCCAATGACCGAGGTTCGATTTTTCAAGTTTCTCAGCGAGTGTTTCAGCCACGCCAACACCTGACCTTTTTGCGGTTTTCTCAACGATCGGCCTTTGCCGATCTGCCCTTCAAACTAGACGGTTTGAGCCGCCTGTCCAAGTCCCTGTAAGTGGGGCTATTCCAGCCCCTCTTCATCCAGTAAATGCCGCCCCTGCCGGTCTTCGACCTCGATCACCCAGAGATCAGGGTCAAAGCTGCGTTGGCGCTGGATGGCCTCGTCCACATCACCCTCGGCGCCGCTAGAGAGTTCTACCCATTTGCGCGCGCCGCTCATCAGGTCAAAGCTGCGTTGGAAGGCCACCGCCTGCCCATCAAGCGTGTTGAGCTTGACCAGCACCGCACCCGCCGTGTTGTCGCCATGCGCCACCACAAAGGCCGGGATTTCCTGAAACCGCAGCCGTGCCAGATAGGCATGGACCCAGAAGTCTGCGGTCAGACGGGTCATGCGTTGCCGTCTTTGAAATCCAGACCCATTTCCGAGTACCGCTCGGATTCCTCCAGCCAGTTGGGCCGGACTTTGACCTGCAGGAACAGGTGAATCTTGCGGTCGAGGAACTCTTCCAGTTCGGCCCGCGCGGCTTGACTAACAGCCTTGATCGTTTCGCCTTTTTTGCCCAGCACGATGCCTTTGTGGCCGTCGCGCATGACATAGATAATCTGATCAATCCGGGCCGAGCCGTCTTTGCGCTCTTCCCAGCTCTCGGTTTCGACGGTCAGCTGATAGGGCAGTTCCTGATGCAGGCGCAGGGTCAACTTTTCGCGCGTCATCTCGGCGGCGATCATGCGAAGGGGCAGATCGGCGATCTGGTCTTCGGGATAAAGCCAAGGACCTTCAGGCAGCTCACCCGCCAGCCATTTACGCAGGTCGTCGACGCCGTGGCCTTTCTCGGCCGAGATCATGAAGGTCTCAGCAAAAGGGTAGCGGTCGTTCAGGTCACTGGTCAGTGCCAGCAGCTTCTCCGACGGCACCTTGTCGATCTTGTTGATGGCCAGCGCGATGGTGCGGCCCTGTCCGATCTCTTCGAGACCTTCGAGGATCCGCTCGACGCCTTCGGTGATGCCGCGATGGGCCTCGATCATCAAGACAACCACATCCGCATCCGCGGCCCCACCCCACGCAGCGGCAACCATCGCACGGTCCAGACGGCGGCGGGGCTTAAAGAGACCAGGCGTGTCGACAAAGACCAGCTGCGCGTCTCCCTCCATCGCCACGCCACGAATGCGGGCGCGGGTGGTCTGCACCTTATGCGTCACGATCGAGACCTTGGCCCCGACCATGCGGTTCAAAAGGGTGGATTTGCCTGCATTGGGCTCTCCGATCAGGGCGATAAATCCGGCGCGTGTGGTCATGTGTGTTGCGATCCTGTTTGCAAGTGCGCACCCCTATAGCAGAATGCCCGCGCGGGCCAGAGGGTTTTGTCGCATTGCGATCCGTTGTGCGCAGTGAAACTGTAGCCATACGCCACGCCGATGACAGCCAGGCGAGGATTTCATCAAAGAGGCAAATCATGAAACGTCGCGAGTTCCTTTTGGGCACCAGCGCCGCCGCAGGGGCAATCGGATTGGGAGGGTTCGGTCTAGCCTCGGCCGCGCCCGAACTGGTCATCCAATCGGCCAGTTTTACACTGCGCGATCAGGTGACGACCGGGATGGTCAGCCTGTCCTCGGATGCGCCGCCGCCGGTGCTGCGGGGCCGTCAGGGTGAAGCGATGCGCCTGCCGGTGCGCAACTCGACACTGAACTACACCGCGATGCATTGGCACGGGCTGCGTATTCCCAATGCGATGGACGGCGTGCCCTATCTGACCCAGATGCCGATTGGGCCGAATGAACTGTTCGACTATGAGTTCACGCCCCCCGACGCCGGGACCTATTGGTACCACCCGCATTGCATGACGATGGAGCAGATGGCCCATGGTCTGACCGGCGTGATGGTCATTGCCGAGGCCGAAGATCCCGGATTTGACAGCGAACAGGTCGTCAATCTGCGTGATTTCCGGCTGGATGACGAGGACCAGTTCTTGCCCGCGTACACCCAGCGCGGCGCTGCGCGAGCCGGGACATTCGGCAATCTACAGACCGCAAACTGGCTGGATGCGCCTGTCTATGACCACGTCTCGGGCGGGTTGGTACGACTGCGGGTGATAAACACGGATACGACCCGGATCTATCGGCTGCATCTCAAGGGCGCCAAAGCCCGGATCATCGCATGGGACGGTCATCCGCTTAATGTCGAAGTTCCCCTGCCAAGCGCCGATGAACCCCTGCTGGTTGGTCCGGGTCAACGGGTGGATTTCGCGGTGGCGATGCCCTCTGGCGAGGGGCAGATGGTGGATCTGGTCGCGAAGCTGCCGGGTCGGCCGCATCGTCCGATGGCACGTCTTCGGGCCGTAGGCGCGGATGTTGCGCGCGATTTGCAGGAGTTGAAACCACTGCCCCCGAATCCGGTTGCACGGCCTGATCTGACCAAGGCCGAACTGCATGAGTTCGTCTTTGGCTGGACCCCCGAAGGTGGAGAGCCGAATAACGGGTTCTGTGGCTCTCTGGGGTATAATTTCTGGTCGATCAACCGGACCCCGTGGGCGGGAGATGCCACCGAGGGCGTTGGCCCTCTGGCCGTATTGGAGATGGGCAATAGCTATGTTCTGCGGCTACGAAACGAATCGCCGAACCTGCACCCGATCCATTTGCATGGGCTTGTATTTACGCCTTTGAAGTCGAACCTACGCAAACTGCCGCCTTTGCTGACCGATACCATGCTGCTTCTGAAGGATGAGGTCGTTGAGATCGCTCTGGTCGCCGACAATCCCGGTGACTGGGCCTTTCATTGCCATGTGATCGAGCATCAGAAAACTGGTCTGACCGGGTATATCCGGGTGGTCTAGGGATTGGATTGGCTGCGCCAATCCAACCGGGAGGGGGCCAGCCCCCTCGTCCGGATTTCATCCGGCCTCACCCCCGGGATATTTTTAGCCAGATGAAGAGCGGATCGGGTTTTGGAAGATGAACGGGGCTACTTCGGTAGCGCGTCCAGAAGGGCCTTTGCCGCCGCCTGTTCGGCCTGGCGCTTTGATCCGGCGGTGGCCTGTGCCTCGGTACCGTCTTGTAGGCGGGCGGCGATGGTGAAAACCGGGGCGTGGTCGGGGCCGCTGCGATTGACCTCGATATAGCTGGGGGGCTTCTGGCCGCGGGCCTGCGCCCATTCCTGCAGCGAGGTTTTGGCATCGCGGGCGTCGGATTCGACCGAGTGGATGCGATTCCCCCAGAGGGCGAGGATGACGTCGCGAGCGGCCTCGAACCCGGCGTCGCGGTAGATGGCGGCGATCACTGCCTCCATGGCGTCGCCCAGAAGCGCCTGTTTGCGGCGCCCCCCGGACAGCATCTCGGACCGGCCCAGCTTGAGCACGGCACCCAGATCAATTTGACGGGCGACATCGGCACAGGCTTCTTTACGCACCAGCGCGTTGAAACGAGGGGCCAGCTGGCCTTCGGAGGCTTTCTTATCCGCCTCCAGCAATGCTGTTGCCATCACCAGACCCAGCACGCGGTCGCCCAGAAATTCGAGCCTTTGGTTATCGGGCCGGGTGGCGGAGGAAACCGAACCGTGGGTCAGTGCACGCACCAACAGTTCGGGGTTCGAGAATTCGTACCCCAAGCGGTGTTGAAATGCCTTTATGTCGGCCGATACCTTCAATTGACCGCCTTAAAGAAGCGGTCGCTGCGCCACGTCCAGAAGAACAGCATAGACCGGCCGGCCGAAGAGAACATGATCCGGTCGGCACGACCGATCAGATTTTCGTAAGGAACATAGCCTACACCGCCAGCAGATTGCGGCAGACGGCTATCAGCAGAGTTGTCCCGGTTGTCACCCATGAAGAAATAGTGGCCTTCGGGCACGGTGTATATGCCGGTATTGTCGGACCCCTGATTGCCGATACTCAGCACGTCATAGGATACGCCATTGGGCAGGGTCTCAACAAAGCGCTCTTTCTCGCAGACGCCACCGATACCGACCGGACCGTTGGAGCATCGTGGACGCAAGCGTTGCGGGCCTTGCGGAGCCGCCACTTCGGTAAACACACCATCGGCTTGTTGCGGGACAGGTGTGCCGTTCAGAATGATCTGCCCCTGACGGACCTGAACGCGGTCGCCCGGCAGACCGATGAGGCGCTTGATGTAGTCACGCCCCGTCACAGGGTGACGGAAGACGATCACATCGCCGCGCTGGGGCTCTCCGCCCCAGATGCGGGTATTGTCGTCACCCGGAAGCCAGCCGCAGATATCCTCGGCGTCGATATTCAGACCGACACTGGGGATGATCAGGCTGGGGCAGGAGGCGTAGGAGTAACCGTAGGCCATCTTATTGACGAACAGGAAATCGCCGATCAGCAGGGTCTGCTTCATCGAGCCGGAGGGAATCCAGAAGGGCTGGAAGAACAGGGTGCGGAAAACGCCTGCGATCAACAGGGCGTAGACAATGGTTTTGATCGTCTCCCAGATGGGATTTCCGGTTTTGACGTCCTCGGCCATACTGCTCTCTGCTCCTTGGTGTGTTGGGTGCTACATGCGGGCCATGCGGGGGCAAGTCAAGGCTGCGTACCGGCTTCTTGAAACGGGCGCGCCTCGATCACCACAAAGGCCTGCGCCCAAGGGTGGTCATCGGTCAGGGTGACGTGGATGATCGCCTCATGTCCGGGGGGCGTCATCTGGTGCAGCCGGTCGGCGGCCCAGCCGGTTACATGCATCACGGGCTGGCCCGTGTGCAGGTTGCTGACCGCCATGTCCTTCCAGGCGATGCCCATGCGCAGACCGGTGCCCAGCGCCTTGGAGCAGGCCTCTTTCGCCGCCCAGCGTTTGGCATAGGTGCCTGCGGTGTCGTGGCGACGTTCGGCCTTGCGCTGCTCGGTCTCGGTGAACACGCGATTGCGGAAACGGTCGCCGAAACGGTCGAGCGTGCGCTGAATCCGCTCGATATTCGCGAGATCTGTGCCAACGCCTAGGATCACGACAACCGCACCGTCAAAATCTTATAGCTGGCGACGCCGAAGAACCCTGCAAAGGCAAAATCGAACCAACGTCGAGCACGCCGGTAGGCGCTAACCATACGCACCGAGGAAAACAGGAAGGCGTAACCGATGAAGATCAGCAAAGATCCCGCATAAAGTAGGCCGAAATATCCCAACAACACCCATAGGCTGGCATCATTTGGGGCAACAATCGCATAGATCGATCCCCAACTGAGGATCGCCTTGGGGTTCGTCAGGTGAATGGCTGCACCTTTCGCAAAGATCGTACGCAGCGACCCGGTGACAGGCTTGCCCAACGGCACCTCTCCGGCCGTCATCGCGCGGCGAAGGGCCTTGAGGGCCAGCCAGCCCAAATAGGCGACACCAAAGTAACGGATCACCTCGAAGACCCAGACATTTGCCAGCATGATCGCCGACAAGCCCAGCGCGGCGGCAACCCCCCAAGCAGCAGAGCCCGCGCATATGCCAAGTGCAAAGACCAGCCCTGCGCGGCGACCTTCAGTCATAGCGGTACCGGCAATGCCCATGGTGGCCGGACCGGGTGAGCCACCAGCCATCAACCAGGCAAACCAGATCGCTATGAAAGTCGGCGTGATCACGCCCGCGCCTCATCCATCAGGCGGCGCATTTCCTGTATGGCGGGGGTGAGGCCCAGAAAGATCGACTCGCCGATCAGAAAGTGGCCGATGTTCAACTCCCGCACCTCGGGGAAGGCCGCTACGGGTTTCACCGTCTCATAGGTCAACCCGTGGCCTGCATGGACTTCGAGACCCAGCGAATGCGCAAACGTCGACATCTGGCGCAGGCTTTCCAGCTCACCCTCGGCGTCTTCCATGCGGCCTTCGGCGAAGGCATCGCAATAGGCGCCTGTGTGTAGCTCGATTACCTCGGCGCCGATGCGATGGGCGGCCTCGATCTGGCGTTGGTCGGCGGCTATGAAGATCGACACGCGACAACCGACATCGCGAAGCGGAGCAATGAAATGGGCCAGTTTGTTTTCCTCGCGCGCGACTTCGAGCCCGCCTTCGGTGGTGCGTTCCTCGCGCTTTTCCGGCACGATACAGACCGCATGAGGTTTGTGCCGAAGGGCGATCTTCTGCATCTCGTCAGTGGCCGCCATCTCAAAGTTCAGCGGAACCGAGAGGACGTCCATCAACCCGTCGATATCAGCGTCCGAGATGTGACGGCGGTCTTCGCGCAGATGCGCCGTGATGCCATCGGCCCCGGCCTCTTCAGCCAGCTTGGCGGCGCGCAGCGGGTCTGGGTAAGCCCCGCCGCGTGCATTGCGCACGGTGGCGACGTGGTCGATATTCACACCAAGACGCAGATAAGTGTCAGACATCGCGCGATTCCTTTTTCACGGTTTGAGCTGAAGCTAGTGCCTTTTCCACCGAAGTGTCAGCCTCGGTTTCGGCAAGACGTTTGATTTCTTCGAATTTGGCTTTGATCCGTGCGCGGCGGCGCTGTTGATAGGTGCGGATCAGCGGCAGGCTGAGGTAAAAGCAGATTACCCCCGCCAGCAGACCGGGAAGAATGCCGCCGATCATATAGGGGTAGAATACCTCGCGGTAGAAAAGGCCGAGGCCGTGCCAATCTGCGACGCGGTCAGTGAAGATGGCGAGAAAGTTGTTCTTCAGATCGCCCATCGCATCCGCGAATTTCCCCATCAGGCCGCGGGTTTCGCTTTTCTCGAATTCGGTACCCAGAAGGAAATGCCCCGTCTGCAGGCAGATGACGCCAATCGGAACATAGGTCAGCGGATTGCCGAAGAACGTGCCGCTGAGGGCGGCCACGATATTGCCGTTGAGCAGGCGCGCACCGATTGCGGCGACCAGAAAATGCAGCCCATAGAAGGGGGTAAACGCGGCAAACACCCCTGCCCCGATACCGCGTGCGATCCGCTCTGGCGAGTCCGGCAAACGGCGAACGCGATGTTTGACATAGTGAAAGGCGCGGGTCCATCCGCCACGTGGATAGACAAACTCAGATGCGGCCTGAATGGGAGAGCGTCGATCTCGGCGCTTGAAAACCACTCCTGATCACCTCATCTCAACCAGCCGGCAGGGCGGCATTTTCACGCTCTCGGTACCGTTCGACAGCGGCCACGTCACTTTCTGCCTCGAGCATCAGCATCAGCGAATGCAATTGTTCAAGGTCTCGCAGTTCGACATTGATCAGCAGTCGGTAAAAATCCGGTTTGCGGTCGACGAACTCAAGGTTCGAGATATTGGCCTTTTTCTCGCCGATCAATGTGCAAATACGCCCCAGTACGCCCGCATCGTTGCCGATGGTGAGGTCAAGTGTCGCGCCATAGACCGCCGGGTGGGTGCCGGAATGCCAGTGAAGATCGACCCACCGCTCGGGCTCATTCTCATATGCGCCCAGGCGGTTGCAGTCGATTGCGTGAACCTCAACGCCCTTGCCCCGATGCGTGATGCCGACAATCCGCTCGCCCGGAAGGGGCTGACAGCAGGGGGCGCGGTCGAATTTCTGACCTGGTTCAAGACCAATCACGGCGCGCCGCAGCGGGATCGCATCGCCGTCGTCCTGTGTCAGTTCCGGATAAACGGCGCTGACCACATCATGGGCTGTCAGTTCGGCACTGCCCAAACGCGCCAGCAACTCATGCCGGTCTTTCAGACGCAGGTGCTTGGCGGCTGTATCCAGCGCCTTGTCTGTGGATTTGCGACCCACATGTTCAAAACCGGAACGCGCAAGCTCTTTGCCAAGTTTGATGAACCGCTCACGGTCAACCTCGCGCAGGGCACGGCGGATCGCGGTGCGGGCCTTGCCGGTGACCGCGATCTCAAGCCAAGTGACCTGAGGGGTCTGGCCATCGGCGGTGATGATATCGACTGACTGCCCGTTCTTCAGCCGGGTCCAGAGCGGCACGCGGATCGCATCGACCTTTGCCCCGACACAGGCATGCCCGATACGGGTGTGGATGGCGTAGGCAAAATCAATCGGCGTCGCCCCACGTGGTAGCTTTACGACATCGCCTTTCGGCGTGAAGCAGAACACCTGGTCCGAGTACATCTCAAGCTTGACGGCTTCGAGGAAGTCTTCGTGATCTTCCTCATTGTCGAATTGCTCGGTCAGGTTCGAAATCCACTTGGCGGGGTCGACCGCAAATGGGTTTTCGGTCCGGACGCCGTCGCGATAAGACCAATGCGCGGCCACACCTGTTTCGGCCACATCATGCATCTGGCGGGTACGAATCTGAACTTCGACCCGTTTGCCGTCACGCCCTGATACAGTCGTATGTATTGAGCGGTAACCATTCGATTTCGGCTGAGAGATATAGTCCTTGAACCTTCCGGGCACCGCGCGCCAGCGCTGGTGGATCGCGCCGAGGGTGCGGTAGCAGTCTTCCTCGGTTTCGGTGATGATCCGGAACCCGTAGATATCGGACAGGCGCGAGAAGCCCTGATCCTTTTCCTGCATTTTGCGCCAGATCGAATAGGGTTTCTTGGCACGACCAAAAACTTCGGCCTCTATGCCCGCTTTTTCCAGCTCATGGCGCATATCGCCGGTGATCCGGTGAATCACGTCTCCGGTTTCGCGCTGCAGGGTGATGAAGCGGCGGATGATCGACTGACGTCCCTCGGGGTTCAGCACACGGAAGGCGAGGTCTTCGAGTTCCTCGCGCATCCACTGCATCCCCATCCGACCCGCAAGCGGCGCGTAGATATCCATGGTCTCGCGTGCTTTGACGATCTGCTTTTCGGGGCGCATCGCCTTGATCGTGCGCATATTGTGCAGACGGTCCGCCAGCTTGACCAAAATCACCCGCAGGTCCTTGGACATGGCCATGAACAGCTTGCGGAAATTCTCGGCCTGTTTGGTTTCACGGCTTGAGAGTTGCAGGTTGGTCAGTTTGGTAACGCCATCGACCAGTTTGGCGACCTCATCCCCGAACAGCTCGGCCACTTTACCATAGCTGGCTTTGGTGTCTTCGATCGTGTCGTGCAAAAGCGCCGTGATAATGGTCGCATCATCCAGACGCTGTTCGGTCAGGATGGCGGCAACGGCAACGGGATGGGTAAAGTAGGGCTCACCGGAATGGCGGAACTGCCCTTCATGCATCTGCTGGCCGAATTCATAGGCCTTTGCGATGCGTTCAGCGTTTGTCTTTGGGTTATAATTGCGGACCAGCGCAATCAGGTCGTCAACAGAAATCATCCGGTCCGCACCTTCGTTTTGAGGGCTTACCCCTGCCCTTGAGCCTCCATCAGAGCACGCAGGAGTTTTTCTTCCGACATGTCATCTTCGGCAGGCTTGTCCGATTCGGCACCCATCAGCAGCGCCATCTGATCCTCTTCCGGCTCATCAACCTCGATCTGGGTCTGGTTGGCCTCGATCAGACGCTCGCGCAGTTCATCCGCGCTCTGGGTTTCGTCGGCGATTTCACGCAGCGAGACAACGGGGTTCTTGTCGTTGTCACGGTCCACAGTGATCGGTCCACCGGCAGAAATCTCGCGCGCACGATGGGCGGCAAGCATCACCAGTTCAAACCGGTTGGGAACCTTGTCTACGCAGTCTTCAACCGTCACGCGGGCCATGGAACGCTACTCCGTTGCTGAGTCCATATCAGGAAGAGTTGTATCTAAGACCGATTGAACGCCTTGACAAGCAGGAAATAACGCAAATCCACCAATCTACAAAGGTGTGACCGCTGCTATATCTTCAGCTGGCAGTGCCACGAGCATTTGTTGGACGGTCTGGTCTAGAACCGGATGGCGCCAATCCGGGGCCACGTCGGCCATGGGGACAAGCACAAACGCCCGGTCCTGCAGGCGGGGATGGGGCAAAATCAGCTGCTCTGGCGCCTCTTGACGCTGTGCATCCGCGGGCAGGCTCAGCCAGCGATCGAAGGTGGCGGGATCGGGCAACACCTGATCATCGTAGCACACCAGATCCAGATCCAGCGTCCGCATCCCCCAGCGCTGCACCCGCTCACGACCGAACTCATGCTCGACCTCATGCAGGACCGCCAGCAGCTGTGCAGGTGGAAGGTCAGTCTCGATTAAAAGGGCTGCATTGACATAGTCGGGGCCCGCACCAGGAGGGAAACAGGGGGTTTCAAAAAACCGGCTTTCGGCGCGAATCACCACACCACGGTCCGCAAGCGCTGTTATTGCGTTGCGAAGTGTCACCTTGGGCCCTAGTCCGCTCAGATTGAGATTTGCGCCCATCGCAACAACTGCATTTGACGTGGTTTTGCCCATTAATACCCCCATATTCGGCCAAATGCATACTTGCGATGCGCATTAAAAGTCCTAATTATAGGCACACCAGCACGCTTAATTTTACACCACTCACTCTTAAACGCGCAGCGGGCTGGATTATACCGGAAGGACCTATTTATGTTTTATAAAGACGAACGGCTAGCGCTGTTCATCGACGGCTCGAATCTTTATGCCGCCGCAAAAGCACTTGGCTTCGACATCGACTACAAGCTTCTGCGGCAGGAATTCATGCGCCGCGGTAAGCTTCTGCGTGCTTTCTACTACACAGCGCTGCTGGAGAATGACGAGTACTCTCCGATCCGACCACTGGTTGACTGGCTGCACTACAATGGCTTCACCATGGTGACCAAACCGGCCAAGGAATACACCGACAGCATGGGGCGTCGGAAGGTAAAGGGTAACATGGATATCGAACTAACCGTCGATGCCATGGAACTGGCACCACGCGTTGATCATATCGTACTGTTCTCGGGCGATGGGGATTTCCGCCCGCTGATTGCCAGCCTGCAACGTCAGGGCGTACGTGTTTCGGTCGTGTCGACCATCCGCAGCCAGCCCCCGATGATCTCGGACGAGCTGCGCCGCCAGGCCGACAACTTCATTGAACTGGAAGACCTGCGCGACGTGATCGGCCGCCCGCCTCGGGAAATGCCGACCGAACCACGCAGTGTTGCTGCCGCCGGCGGGCACTAACCCACGGCGTCACAATTGGGGATTAGATTAGCGCGGTCAGGGTATGAAACCCTGGCCGCGCTTCTTTAACTAAGGTTTGGTACTGAAACACCTAACGGCTATCAGTGATTCATGTCAGATCAATGACGCCGCCCTGTCTGGACCAAGGCCGTGAAAAGACCTACCTGTGGCGCAAGGAGACAGCGACATGACCAAGCCGCCATTGACTTTGTACCTTGCTGCGCCGCGCGGTTTCTGCGCGGGCGTGGATCGCGCCATCAAGATCGTCGAGATCGCACTGCAGAAATGGGGCGCGCCGGTCTATGTCCGGCACGAGATTGTCCACAACAAATTCGTGGTCGACGGGTTGCGCGCCAAGGGGGCCGTGTTTATCGAGGAACTTGATGAATGCCCCGATGATCGGCCGGTGATCTTCTCGGCTCATGGGGTTCCCAAATCCGTGCCTGCCACCGCTGCCCGGCGCGAGATGATCTATGTCGATGCCACCTGCCCTCTGGTCTCGAAGGTCCATGTCGAGGCGCAGCGCCACTCGGACAACGGCCTTCAGATGATCATGATCGGCCACAATGGACACCCCGAGACCATCGGCACCATGGGACAACTGCCAGAAGGTGAGGTGCTGCTGGTCGAAACCGTCGAAGATGTCGCCACCGTTCAGGTCCGCGACCCGGATCAGCTGGCCTTTGTCACCCAGACCACCCTTTCGGTCGATGACACCAAGGATATCATCGCAGCACTTGAAGAGCGTTTCCCCAAGATCGTCGGTCCGCACAAGGAAGACATCTGCTACGCCACCACCAACCGGCAAGAGGCCGTGAAAGCCGTCGCGCCGAAAGCGGATGCGCTGCTGGTAGTGGGCGCTCCGAACTCGTCCAACTCACGGCGATTGGTCGAGGTCGCCTCGCGCGCCGGATGCAACTATGCGCAGTTGGTGCAACGCGCCACCGATATCGACTGGCGCGCGCTTGAGGGGATTTCGAGCATTGCCATCACCGCCGGGGCCTCAGCCCCCGAAGTACTGGTGAATGAGGTCATCGACGCGTTCAGCTATCACTACGACGTCACCGTCGACCTTGTGGAAACCGCCGTCGAAAACGTCGAATTCAAAGTCCCCCGCGTGCTGAGGCAACCAGCATGAACGGCGTCCCCAAATCCGCGCTCTATCTGGGGTTGGCGGGGCTGATCCCGTTCATTTGGGGGGTACTGACTTATCTGAATTCGGATCTGCACGATCTGGGCACGCGCGAGCTAGGCTCTCGTTTCGTTGGGCCTTACATCCAGCTGTTCTATGGCTCGGTTATCCTGAGTTTCATGTCCGGTGTATTGTGGGGCTTCGCCACCAAGACCTCGGGCAGCAAGGCGACGGTGGGCTATACTCTGTCGGTCCTTCCCGCCCTTTGGGCCTTCTTCATGACAGGTGGCGGGCCGATCAGCGCTGGCACCAATCTGATGATCGGCTTTGCCGGGCTTTTGGTGCTGGACGCCCTGTTCTGGTATTGGGGTCTCGCGCCACGCTGGTGGATGCGATTGCGTATCCTGCTGACGGCCATCGTCCTGCTGTGCCTGGCCGTCGGAGTGTATCTATGAGCGATCGTGAGACGATCTCAGTCTATGACGAACAGGCCGCGCGCTATGCCGATCTGACTGATGAAGCGAACACTGAGGACCCACAACTGACACGGTTCATTCAGGCGTTACCAACGGGCGGAAAGGTGTTGGATCTGGGCTGTGGCCCCGGTGCCTCATCAGTGATCATGGCTCAGGCGGGGCTGGAGGTTGAGGCCATGGATGCCTCGGCCGAGATGGTCCGGCTGGCCTCGGCTCATCCTGACGTTTCCGCCCGCCAGACGGCGTTCTCGGATCTAAGGGCCGAGGGAGACTATGACGGCATCTGGGCCAATTTCAGCCTTCTACACGCCAAACGCGCGGATTTCCCGAAGCATTTGTCCGCCATTCACCGGGCGTTGAAACCCAAGGGCGTCTTCTATATCGCCATGAAGCTGGGACAGGGTGAAGGGCCGGATCGTTTGGGGCGGTTCTACAGCTATTATTCCGAGGAAGACTTGAAAACTTATCTGCAAAAGGCGGGCTTTACTGTCACCGCACGACGACTTGGCAGCGGCACCGGGCTGGATGGCTCAGTCTCGGACTGGATTGGGCTTGCCGCCCATGCCTGAGCTATTTGCCTATACCGACGGCGCCTGTTCCGGCAATCCCGGCCCCGGTGGCTGGGGCGTGCTGCTGCGCGCGATGCAGGGGGACTCGGTCCTGAAAGAACGGGAACTTAAGGGCGGTGAGGCCGAGACCACCAACAACCGGATGGAACTGCTGGCCGCGATCAGCGCGCTGGAGGCGCTGGAGCGCGCGTCCAAGATCACCGTTGTGACCGACAGCGCCTATGTGAAGAACGGCGTGACGGGATGGATTTTCGGGTGGAAACGGAACGGTTGGAAAACCTCGAACAAGAAACCCGTCAAAAATGTCGACCTTTGGCAGCGGTTGGACGAGGCGCAGGGTCGTCATGACGTGACATGGGAATGGGTCAAAGGCCATGCAGGCCATCCCGAAAACGAAAAAGCAGATGAGCTGGCCCGCGCGGGCATGGCTCCCTTCAAACCCGCAAAGGCGCAGGAGTGAGCGCGCTTGCCCTGCTGGATTACGCCTCGGTTCTGGTCTTCGCGCTGACCGGGGCGCTGGTGGCCAGCCGGGCGCAGCTTGATCTGGTCGGGTTTGCCTTCATCGCCTGCCTGACTGCGGTCGGAGGCGGCACCGTGCGGGACCTCCTGTTGAATCGCCATCCCGTCTTCTGGGTCGGCCAGCCGGACTACATCCTGATCGCTGTCGGGGCCGCCGTTCTGGTGTTCTTCACCGCGCATCTGGTCGAAAGCCGCTATAGCTGGCTGATCTGGCTGGACAGTTTCGCTTTGTCCATTGCCGTTGCTGCGGGAACTGGAGCAGCGCTTTCGCTGGATCAATCCGGCATCATCGTGGTGCTGATGGGCGTCACCACCGGATGTTTGGGCGGATTGATGCGCGATGTGGTCTGCAACGAGGTCCCCCTGGTGCTGAAACAGGGTGAGCTTTACGTCTCATGCGCGTTTGCAGGTGCTTTGACGGCGGTGGTCGCGACACGCCTTGGGCTCGAAGGCTTGCCCGCGCTGGCGCTGTGTGCCGCGATCTGCTGGGCCTTGCGCGCCGGATCGCTTATCTTTGGTTGGAGGCTTCCCGTCTACAAAGCCCGCCCGCCGCGCCAATAGGGCGTGCGCCGCCCGAAACAAAAGGAAGGCCCGCTTGTGAAAACTGCCCTGTCTTTGCTCGCCGCCAGTGCGCTTTGCCTCGCCTCTTGCGCGGAACCCTACAGCCCGACGCAATTCTTAGCCCAAGGCGATGAGATCGTTGTCACCGGAGCTATCGACCACACCACCCTTGGTGCCTTTCGTGCGGTGGCCGCCGACAACCCGCAGATCAAAACACTTGTCCTGCAAAACATCGAAGGATCGGTGGATGACGATGCCAACGTGATCTTCTCGCGCGAGGTGCGCAACCGGGGTTTTGACACGATTGTACCGTCGGACGGCATGGTCGCCTCGGGTGGGACAGACCTTTTTCTGGCGGGCAACAGGCGTACCTTGCAGCCCGGCGCCTGCGTCGGTGTTCATAGTTGGGGCGGAGGGGGCATCATTGCTACCGAACTGCCCGAGGACGACCCCGAACACGACCGATATCTGGACTATTATGACGATATCGGCGTGTCCGAAGATTTCTATTGGTACACGCTAGAGGTCGCCTCGGAGGACCAAATGCACTGGATGACAGCCGCCGAGGCCAACAGCTACGACATGGCCACCACGCGCGCGACGCTTCTGGGGTCAGCCTCAACCTGCGATGCGCGCTGACCTCAGCGCGACAACAGCCGCGCACCGATCTCTTTGACGAATTTTGCGGCCACCATTGCGGTCATGCCATAGGGGTCGCGATGGGGGTTCAGTTCGACAATATCCGCGCCGACCAACTGCCCCTCGAACCGATGGATCAGGTCGATCACCTCGCGTGTGCTGAGCCCGCCGGGTTCGTGATGTGACACACCCGGTGCAAAGGCCGGGTCCAGCGCGTCCAAATCCAGTGACAGGTAGACCGGTCCGTCAAAGCTAATCTCCAGATCGGGACGCCAATTGCGCATGTCGATCACCTCGACCCCGAACTTGTCCGCCTGCTCCTGTTGGTGCTTGTTCATGGTGCGGATGCCGACCTGAACCAGACGTTTGACCTTGCCGGTCTCCATCACCCGCGCGAAGGGGCAGCCATGACCCAGAGGCCCGATATCCTGCGTGTCATACAGGTCGGGATGCGAGTCGATATGCAGGATATTCAGCCCCTCATACCGCTCGGCATGGGCCTTGATCAGCGGGAAAGCGACCGAGTGATCTCCGCCCAGAGACAACAGCCGCGCGCCAGTTTCGATCCGTGCGGCAGCACCGGCCTCGATCCGGTCGATCGGCTCTTGCCCGCGCATCTCGAACACATCCAGATCGCCGGTATCCTTGAACCGGTCCGTGGCCCCCAGATCGGTGCCATCCTCGGCCGTCAAGTTGGCCGCACCGGAATGCAACGCCTCGCGAATGCGACCAGGCGCAAAGGCAGGACCCTGCAGAAATGAGGAATGCAAATCCAGTGGAACGCCCATCAGGGCAACATCACCAGCGTTCAGATCATAAGACATGGGTCACCTGCTTTAGAAATCGGCTTGATCTGGCGGCGACCCAAGGGAAAGGTCAAGCCTTAACGGCGCTTTAAACTCTGCCAGATCCAGATCACTAGCAATGCGCCCAGCACGGCCCCTACAAAACCGGAAAACCAGCCGGAAACGGTGATCAGTGCACGCAACAGGAACCCGCCGACCAAGGCACCGACGATACCAATCAGCATGGTAGTGGGAATATCGGCCTCGATCCGCATCAGGCGGGTGGCGAGGAACCCTGCGGCGGCTCCGATCACGATCAGGGCGACGACAGGCATGTCATCGCCTCCAATGGGTCGGCACGATGATCAGCGCACCGATTGAGGATAGAACCGCGTCCAGCCCAGGCGGGCCAAAGCTGATGCCAAACATGATGCGGACGAAGTAGAAGAGGAACGCGCCGCCGACGCAGATGATGATGGATTGAAGGTAACCGTTATGGGTGAATTCTGTCTTTTCGGACAGATAGCCGACTATCCCGGCAATCACGACGGTGCCCATCAGGACCATGAACATCTGTCTCTACTCCGACGTCAGGCGGGTGCCGACCGGGATGGGCCAACCCCGCAGAAAGGTTTCCCTATCCTGCGCGCCTTTGCCTGCCCGTTGCAAGCGCAACAGTTCAACCGCGCCCTGCCCGCAGGCGACATGCAATTCGGGTGTCAGGACCTCTCCCGGAGTGCCCTGCCCCTCGGCCACGCGCGAGGAAAGCAGCTTGAGGCGCGCGCCTTCCATCTCGGTCCACGCTCCGGGAAAGGGCGACAGGCCCCGGATCTGGCGGTCGACCTCAACTGCGGGTCGGGACCAGTCGATCCGCGCCTCGGATTTGTCGATCTTTGATGCGTAGGTGACGCCCTCTTCGGGTTGTGGCTGGGGGGTGAGGTCCGGCAGTTGAGCCAGCGCGTCAGTGATCAACGCGGCCCCCATTGTCGAGAGCCGGTCGTGTAGCAGCGCGGTGGTTTCCTCAGGTTCAATCGGCGTGGCCTGACGCATCAGGACGGGGCCCGTGTCCAGACCGGCCTCCATCTGCATGATGCAGATGCCGGTTTCCACGTCGCCCGACATGATCGCGCGATGGATCGGCGCGGCTCCGCGCCAGCGCGGCAACAGGCTCGCATGGATGTTCAGACAACCCTGTGCAGGTGCGTCCAGAATGGCTTGCGGAAGAAGCAGGCCGTAGGCGACGACTACCGCCACATCCGCGTTTAAGGCGGCAAACGCGGCCTGTTCTTCGGGCGATTTCAGCGAGACTGGGTGCCGGACCTCTAGCCCCAACGCCTCGGCGCGCGCATGCACGGGTGTCGGGCGGTCTTTCTTGCCCCGGCCAGCAGGGCGCGGAGGCTGGCAATAGACGGCGGCAATCTCATGCCCTGCATCTACCAGAGCATCCAATACCGGGACCGAGAAATCGGGCGTGCCCATGAAAATTAGTCGCATGTTCCGCTCCGGTACGGTTTCCGGGTGCCGGGCTGAAGCCCGACCTACCCCTGTTTCTTGGCTTTGCGCAACAGCATGTCGCGTTTGACCTTGCTGAGGCGGTCAAAATACATCCGGCCGTTCAGATGGTCGATCTGGTGTTGCACACTGGTGGCCTCGATCCCCACAAAATCGCGGCGGTCAATGATGCCCTGTTCGTTCAGGAATTTGACCGTCACGGCCCGAGAGCGCTTTACCTTGGCCGACACACCCGGCAGATTCGGGCTGGCCTCATCAAGTTCGCGCAACTCGATCGAGCTATGCAGGATTTCCGGGTTCGCCAGTCGCACCACCCGGCCCCGCTCGGCCGAGCCATCGACAACGGCCAGACGCAGCATCACCCCGATCTGAGGCGCGGCCAAGCCTACACCAGGCATCGCCTCCATCGTGTCGATCATATCGTCCCAGATGGCGCGGATCTCATCGGTGATCTCAGATACATCCTCCGCCTTGGTCCGCAAGCGTTTGTCCGGCCATGGCAGGCAGGTGCGGACGGTCATGTGCGTGCCTTCTCGCGCTTGAGCTTTTGCATCTTGCGCGTGATCATCTGCCGTTTTAGCGGCTTGAGGTAGTCGATGAAAAGCTTGCCATCCAAGTGGTCGATCTCATGCTGCACGCAGGTGGCCCAGAGCCCATCAAAACTTTCCTGCTGTGCGTTACCGTTCTGGTCCATCCAGGCCACGTCGACGACCTTCGGACGCGTGACCTCTGCATATTGATCCGGGATCGACAGGCAGCCTTCCTCGTAGACATTGGTCTCATCCGACGAGGCTATGATCTCGGGGTTGAACATGACCAGCGGACGGGGGGCCTCGCCTTCTTCCTTGACGCAATCGAGAACGATCAGGCGATCCAGCACTCCGATCTGCGGCGCGGCCAGACCAATGCCGGGCGCATCATACATGGTCTCAAGCATGTCATCGGCCAGCTTGCGCAGATCATCTGACAGATCGGCAACCGGGGCGCAGACCTTTTTCAGGCGAGGATCGGGATGGATCAGAATAGTGCGTTTCATGAGGCTGATTTAGGGCATCCCGCCCGTCGCCGCAACGCCCCCCTTGCACCCGCCCGATTTGTAGTTAGCTTTCGCCTCGACAGATGGAGCAGACATGACTTTCAATACCCCAACCGACCGCCGCAGCACCCACAGTTCAAAATGGGACAAGATGGAGCAACTCTACGGCGTATCCCCCGATGATGGGCTGGCGATGTGGACGGCTGATTCCGACTATCAGACCGCGCCTTGCGTGATTGATGCGGTGCGCCGTGCAGCTGGGCATGGGGTCTTCGGCTATTCGTGGAAACACCCTGAATATCTGGCTTCGGTTCAGTGGTGGATGCAAACCCGCCATGACTGGCAAATCGACACCGATTGGGTGCTGACCTCGCAGGGTTTGGGCAATGCAATCGCCCTCTGTCTGGATGTCTGGAGCGAACCGGGCGATGGCGCTGTGATCTTCACGCCCGTTTACCATGAGTTTGCCCATAAGGTGAACAAATCCGGGCGCCGCGTGGTGGAATGCCCTCTGGTGCGCGAGGGCGACAGCTACGCAATTGATCTGGACGACGCGCAGTCGCGTCTGGATGGGTCGGAGAAGCTGCTGCTGTGGTGTTCGCCGCAAAACCCGTCGGGCCGGGTATGGACGACTGAGGAGCTGCGCTCGGTGGCTGAATTCGCCGGGCGCAACGGGCTGACTCTGGTCTCGGATGAGATCCATCATGATCTGGTCTACCCGGGGGCGAAGTTCGTCCCAATGGATATCGCAGCACCCGAGGCGCGGCCTTGGACCGTGACCCTTACTGCAGCGTCGAAGACGTTCAACATTGCGGGACAGCGCACCGGCAACATGATCATCCCCGACCCGAAGCTGCGCGCGGCGATGCGCCACCGGCTGGATACACTGGACTATGAACCAAGCGCCCTCGGCGTGGCCATGATCACCGCCGCCTACACGCCCGAAGGGGCGGAATGGGTGGATGCTCAGGTCGCGCATCTGGATAAAAACCGCCGGCTATTTGACACCACGATCGCCGAGATTCCCGGCCTTTGGTCGATGCCCCTACAGGCGACCTATCTGGCCTGGGTCGATTTCTCGGGCACCGGGATGAGCCATGATGAGTTTGTTCGACGCCTGCGTCAGGACGCGCGGATTGCGACCTCGTCAGGCCCCGGCTTTGGTGCGGGCGGCGAGACGTTCGAACGCTTCAACCTTGCCACCCAACACGCCCGCGTCGAAGAAGCTTGCGTGCGGCTCAAACAGGCGTTCGGGGATCTGCAATAGCAGATGCGCCTGCTGGCCCGGATCACGCTGGTCTTTCTGATCGCGGCCCTTGGCTGGATCGGCTGGCAGAGATACGGGCCGCGCCCTCCCGCGCCTGCCATGGCGCCTGACGCCGCTCAGATCGACCACATCCTGATCGAAAAATCTGCCCGCCGTCTGACCGCAATGTTGGACGGTGCCGTCGTACTGCAAACCGAGATCGCACTGGGCTTCGCGCCGGAAGGAGACAAGGAGCAGGAAGGCGACGGTAAGACGCCTGTTGGGATGTTCACCATCGACCGGCGCAACCCGAACAGTGCGTTCCACCTGTCGCTTGGTATCGACTACCCGCAACCCGAAGACATCGCCCGCGCACAGCAGCAGGGCATAGACCCCGGCGGAGATATCTTCATTCACGGACAACCAAATGGCGTTGTTGGCTTCACCCTGCCCGGAGACTGGACGCTTGGCTGTATCGCTTTGTCCAATGACGAGATGGCAAAGCTTTGGAGCCTGACTCCGAGTGGAACGACCGTCGAAATTCGACCCTAGATCGCTATGCGTTTGATTTGAGGCGCCATACGCTGCCTTTCCTTGCAGACGAACGCGCCTTTCGGTGGTCTAGCCTCAGGCAAAACGCTTTAGTCCTCGTACCCCAGCAGGGCAATCGGAGCATCCGGCGCGCGGTAGAAATCCAGCGGCGCCTTGTCGGAAGCAGCGGTGTTGCGCTTGAACTCATAACGCATTTCGCCTGCCTCTTCCTCGTCCGCGACGATCAGGCATTGATACAAATGGTTCGCGCCGTCATGAATATCGACAAGCCCGCGCAAACGCGGCGTGGTCTCAGCCTCGACTGTAAAGCCATTCTTCCACAATCTAAGAATTTTGAAGTAATTGTCGCCCATTTCCACCCGCAAACGGCTGGTCTTTTTCAAAGTGGCGATTCGCGCGGCCTCCAACTCAGCGCTCATTTCCTTGGAAACATAGGTACTCATCAAATTTCCCCCCTTCGATATCTCTTATTGTGGAGGCAAAACTGTAAAAATCCAGTGAAGCCGACCACATAACATCAAAGTGCAGGCAGATGTTGCGCGCGCATCTCAGGGCAATGATGTGCGCAGGTGCAGGCTGAATGCGCGCGGGCTTTGATAGTAAGGCCGGGTTCTGCACCCTATCTTTGCCGAAACGCAGATACGGAGGACGCGATATGGGCCTGTTGGTTGACGGAACCTGGCACGACACCTGGTATGACACGAAATCCACCGGCGGCGCATTCAAGCGCAGCGCCGCTCAATTCCGCAATTGGCTGACGGCTGATGGCAGCGCTGGCGCGTCCGGCAAGGGTGGCTTCAAGGCCGAACCAGGGCGCTATCACCTCTATGTCAGTCACGCCTGTCCTTGGGCCCATCGGACACTGATCTTTCGGGAACTCAAGGGGCTGACCGATCTGATCTCAGTCTCGGTTGTGCATCCAGACATGTTGGACAAGGGCTGGAGTTTTGAAGCCGATGATCACGGCGCGACCGGAGATGATCTTTACGGCCTGGACTACGCCCATCAGGTCTACACCAAGGCCGACCCTGCCTATTCCGGTCGGGTTACGGTGCCGATCCTGTGGGACAAACAGCAGGAGACGATCGTCTCGAACGAAAGCTCGGAAATCATCCGCATGTTCAACTCGACCTTCAACGAGATCACGGGCAACCGCGATGACTACTGGCCCGAGGCAATTCGGGATGAGATCGAAGAGGTCAACGCGCGGATCTATTCGGACGTCAATAATGGTGTCTACAAATCCGGCTTTGCCACCTCGCAAGAGGCATATGATGCCGCCGTCCACCCACTGTTCGACACGTTGGACTGGCTCGAGGACCGACTGGCCCGGAACCGCTACCTGATGGGCGACCGCGTGACCGAGGCTGACTGGCGTTTGTTCACCACTCTGATCCGGTTCGATCCGGTCTATCACCTGCACTTCAAGTGCAACAAACGCCGGTTGATCGACTACCCCAACCTCTGGGCCTATACGCGTGAGCTATATCAATGGCCGGGCGTCGCGCAGACCGTGAACATCAACCATATCGTGCGGCACTATCACTACAGCCACGACAGCATCAATCCGCACCGGATCATCCCGGTGAGCCCGACGCTTGACTATCTTGAGCCGCACGGACGGGATCAGCGCCCCGCTGCGTAGTGCTCTACCATCGCCGCCAGATCCTCGGGCGGGGTGCCGCTTTGCACATAGGCGCAGGCATTGGGACTGTGTGCAAAGATCGACCCGTCCGAGAAGAAGGTGGTGTTGGTGACAAAAATCACCCGCGCCTCAGGGCGGCGGTAGCTGGCGAAATCCGCCACAGCCAGCGCGCTGCCGGTTTCCAGAACCAGATCCAGCACGATAATCTCGAACTCGGAGCCATAGAGCGCCAGTATCGCGGCCTCTTGCCCGGCCACAAGCGTCACCTCGGCACCTTGCCGTTCAAGATGCCTTTTCCAGACCCGACCCAGATCGGGGTTACTCTCAACAATCAAAACTTTCATACTACAACCTCGGCACTTGGTGTGGTGAGTGGTGCCGACCCCCAAGACCCGTGATCACGTCATTTCCTTAACAAAGTGTTAACTCTGCCTGCTGACGGGTCTGATCACGCGGATTTGCTTGTCAAAACGGCGAAAATCCGCTTGAAGCGGGGCGAATACGACATTTGGGGCATGCGGTGGGATGAACGATACCGAATTGAATCCTCGTGCGAAACGCGACCATGGTGGCGGTCTGGATGGGGCCATCGCGCAATATGGCGGCGCGCGCAGCGATTGGATCGACCTGTCCACTGGCATCAACCCACATCCCTACCCGATTGCAGGGCTGCACCCCTCGGATTGGACCGAACTGCCCGATCATGGGGCGTTCGAGCGGCTCAGCACAGCCGCCCGCCAATTCTGGAATGTCCCGGCTGAGGCAGCGATCCTGCCCGCGCCGGGAGCCTCGGCTCTGATCGCGCGCATTCCCGCGCTGGCAGCGCAAGGCCGGGTGCAGATCACGATGCCCACCTATAACGAACATGCTGCCGCTTTTAGGGCTCAAGGCTGGTCGGTGCAGGAAAGCGGCCCTGCTGATGCGCGGGTGATCGTGCATCCGAACAACCCGGATGGCCGGGTGTGGCAGACCAGCGACGCCACCGCGCCTTTGACCATCATCGACGAGAGCTTTTGCGACGTGACGCCTAGTGTCTCGCTGATCCGTCTGGCCGGACAGCCCGGCGTGATCGTGCTGAAAAGCTTTGGTAAGTTCTGGGGACTGGCCGGGATGCGGCTGGGCTTTGCCATCGGCACGCCGGAACTAATTGCCCAGTTGAACGACCTGACCGGCCCGTGGGCTGTCTCGGGCCCTGCGCTGAGGGTCGGAACCCAAGCCCTGAAGGATACGGATTGGCCCAACAAGACCCGCATGCGTCTGGAGGCCGAGACCACCCGGCTGGACGCCATGGTTACTGATAAAGGCGCGCGGCTGGTCGGAGGCACGAGCCTGTTCCGCCTCTACGAGGTCGATGATGCAGCCCTCTGGCAAGAGCGTTTGGCACAGGCACATATCTGGAGCCGCATCTTCCCCTACTCCCAATGCTTTCTACGCCTAGGTCTGCCCCCTGCACACGGATGGGACCGGCTGGAGGCTGCGCTGTGAGCATCCCCTTCTTGTTGGTCTGCGCCATGTGTCTGGACGCGGCGTTGGGAGAGCCGGACTGGCTCTGGTCCCGCATCCGGCACCCTGCGGTGGTGATCGGCAATGCCATTGGATGGCTGGACAATCGGCTGAACTACGGGGCGGCGCGGCGCGCCAAAGGCGTCTGCACGCTGATCCTGCTGGTCGTGGTCGCCCTTGGTGTCGGCTTGGGACTGGCACAGCTGGGCGGAGTTGTTGAGATTCTGGTCTGTGCGATCCTGTTGGCGCAGAAGTCGCTTGTGACCCATGTCCGCGCCGTCGGCGACGGGCTAAGCGCCTCGCTTTCCGAGGGGCGCGCACAGGTGGCCATGATCGTCTCGCGCGATACGCGCGACATGACCGAGGAACAGGTCGCCCGGTCCGCGATCGAAAGCGCGGCAGAGAACCTCAGCGACGGCGTTATCGCGCCCGCTTTCTGGTTTCTGGTGGCGGGTCTACCAGGGCTGTTGGTCTACAAGGCTGTGAATACCGCTGACAGCATGATCGGCTACCGCACCGAGAAACACCGCGATTTTGGCTGGGCCTCGGCCCGGTTCGACGACCTGCTGAACCTGATCCCTGCGCGCCTGACCTGCATGATGATCGTGGCGCTGTCAGGTCAATGGGCACGTTGGAACGATATCCTGCAGGATGCCCACCGCCATATCTCGCCCAATGCAGGCTGGCCCGAGGCTGCCATGGCCCGCGCGCTCGACGTCGCTCTGGCCGGGCCGCGCAGCTATGACGGACAGTTGCGCGACCTGGCCTGGGTCAATGGCGATGCGCGCCGTCAGATCGGCGCGGCAGAGGTTTTCCGCGCATGCGACATGCTCTGGCGTGTCTGGGGGCTTGCGCTTGGCCTCGTCTCAGTGTGGGTTGGGATCAACGTGATCTTCTAAAGGACGCCCCATGCGCTTTCTGTCCGGCCTCTTCGCCGCCGCCCTGATGACCTCACCTGCTTTCGCGCAATGTGGCGGAGGGTTCAATTCGTTCGTCAAAGGGCTGAAGGCCGAGGCCGTTCAGCAAGGGTTCGACAAGCCGACTGTCGACGCCTTCTTCAAGGGCGTCCAGCAGGACAACGCCGTTCTGAGAGCCGACCGCGCCCAGGGCGTGTTCCAGAAACCGTTCATCGACTTTTCGCGCCGCTTGATCTCGCAGAACCGGATCGACCGGGGCAAGGCCATGTCGCAGAAATACGATGCGGTCTTCGACCGGATCGAACGCGAATATGGTATCTCACGCGGGGTCCTACTGGCCTTCTGGGCGTTCGAGACCGATTACGGCGCGTTTCAGGGCGATTTCAACACCCGCAATGCTCTGGTCACGCTGGCCCAAGACTGCCGCCGCCCCGAGTTGTTCCGACCCCAGATCTTCGCTGCCATCGAGCTGTACAGTCAGGGAAATTTCGACCCCGCCCGCACTACTGGCGCCTGGGCCGGAGAAATCGGCATGGTTCAGATGCTGCCCCGCGACATACTGGAAAACGGCGTGGATGGGGATGGGGACGGCAAGGTCTCGCTAAAAACCTCGGCCCCGGATGCGCTGATGTCGGGGGGTAAGATGCTATCCCATCTGGGTTGGCAACCGGGCCAACCCTGGCTGCAGGAGGTCACGGTGCCCGCGCAGATGGACTGGTCGCTGTCCGGGCCGGGCAAACCTCGTGCAGTGTCTGACTGGCAGGCAATGGGTGTGCAGGCGCGTAGCGGCTCGCTGGCCAACCTGCCTGCCTCGCTGATCCTACCGCAGGGGCACAAAGGGCCGGCTTTTCTAGCCTATCCGAATTTCGACGTCTATTTCGAATGGAACCAGAGCTTTGTTTATGTCCTTACGGCGGCCTATTTCGGCACAAGGCTAGAAGGCGCGCAGATCTATGACGCGGGCAATCCCGCAGCAGGCCTGAACGGCGCGCAGATGAAGCAATTGCAGAGCAAGCTGCAAACGCGCGGCTATGACGTGGGCAAAATCGACGGCATTCTGGGCGCGGGCACTCGGGCCGCAGTACAGGCGGAACAGGCGCGATTGGGCCTGCCTGCGGATGCCTGGCCTACGGTTGACTTACTGAACAGACTTTAGACGGGGCGGCACCCCTGCTGGCTGACCAGAACGTCAGCCGGGGCGCATGATTGGCCATTTTCCACCGGTCCGATTTTGTCCCGAAGCCCGTTCGGGGTATGATTTCCTTATCCATTGCGAAGGAGTTCATTAATGAATATTGAAATACTTCAGCCCCAACCCTTCGACATCGTCGGCCAGACAATCATGATCGCCGGCAACGCCGTTGGCTTTGAAGGACACCTTTCCATCTCGGTCACCGAAGGTCATGTGGAATTCAATGGAGCCGCGACGGCTGGGGCAATTGCGCTTCGCCAGTTTCAGGCCACGCTGGAAGTCCCTGACAATCCGAATTTCCAACTCGACCGTCTGATCCTGACGGTCAAAGATGACAGCGCCGGTGGTGACGGCGGGATTCCGACCGTCCATGTTCCGATCTTTTACGGTCCGCGCATTCTGCCGGGATATGTCGGGTATAGGAACTACACCGTCGCGCCCGGAGATACTCTGACCGCGATCTCTGTATCGCAATACGGTAATGCTGGGCAGGTGTCGGTGATCCAACGGGCAAACGCGCATTTTATCAGCGACCCGAATGTGATTTTCCCCGGTCAGGAGTTGAGGATTCCTATCGTCTGATCGCGCGTGACTAGCGGCAGACAGCTATTGCGCTTCGGGTCTGATCGGATACCGATCGCCCTTTTGATCGATCAGAATCAACCGATCGCCACTGCGGACATAGAGGTCACACCGGCTGAACCCGTTGCGATAGGCGACACAAACGCTGCCATCCTCGGCAATGGAATAGGTTCCAAAGGCGGATTCTCCGCTGGCGTAGGTGTAGGAATAGGCCCCTCCGGCGGAGTATTTGGACTGACCGTCGTCAAAAAAGGTCAAGGTTCGGCCTGCCAAACCGTTCAGCTCTTCAGAGGTCAGAGGCACGTCTCCGGGCTTTACGGCCCATTCAGCCGCAGAAAGCGGGCTGGCGGTCAGCAGGGCGAGCAACAGAAAACGTATCATGCGGACACTCTAGCCCGAAGCGTCGTGAAACAGGCATAACGTTGCAGTGAGGGGGTCAGGCGACCATCTGCTCCGCCTTCTTCAGATCAACCGAGACCAACTGGCTGACGCCCTGCTCCTGCATGGTGACCCCGAACAGTCGATCCATCCGCGCCATAGTTACTGCGTGGTGGGTGATGATCAGGAACCGCGTGTCGGTCTGGCGGCACATCTCATCCAGCAGGTCACAGAACCGGGTGACGTTGGCATCGTCCAGCGGTGCATCGACCTCGTCCAACACGCAGATCGGGGCCGGATTGGCGAGGAAGACGCCAAAGATCAGCGCGGTTGCTGTCAGGGTCTGTTCGCCGCCCGACAACAGGCTGAGGGTCGAGAGCTTCTTGCCCGGTGGCTGGCACATGATCTCAAGCCCGGCATCCAGCGGGTCATCGCTTTCGACCATGACCAGATTGGCCTCGCCACCGCCAAACAGGTGCTTGAACAGCATGGCGAAGTTCGAATTCACCTGTTCAAACGCGGTCAGCAGCCGCTCACGCCCTTCGCGGTTGAGACTGGCGATGCCGCTACGCAGAGCCTTGATTGCCTCTTCCAGATCGGCCTTTTCGCCGTTCAGCGTGTCGAATTCCTCCTGAACCTCTTTGCTGTCTTCTTCAGCCCGCAGGTTGACCGCGCCCATCGCGTCGCGCTGGCGTTTATGGCGGTTGACCTCGGCCTCAAGAGCGTCGGCGGCGGGCATCTGATCCGGGTTCACGTCCAACTGGTTCAGCAACTGGTTCGGGGTCAGCTGCTGATCTTCGGCAATCCGCTCGGCCGCTGCTGTGACGCTTTCCTTCGCCGCATCACAGCGCGCCTCAGCTGCCGCACGGGTTTCGCGCGCTTCTGAGGCCACGCGTTCTGCGTCTCGCTCGGCCATGACAACCTCGCGCTGCTGGGTCTCGGCCTCGGCCAGCTTGTCGGCTGCCTCTGCCCGGCGGGCTTCGGCGGCTTCGATCATCTCATTCAGCTCTTCCCGCGCTTCGGCGATCTCGGCTGGCGCAGCCATGGCCTCGGAGAGTTCCTCCTCGGACCCCTCCTTGCGGTCGGCCAGTTCGGAAATCCGCTTCTCGGCGGTCTCCAACCGGTGCTTCCACCCGCTGAGATCTTTCGTTACCTCCTGGCTGCGACGTGTCCGAGCCTCGCCTTCGCGGCGCAGTTCATCATGGGTCGAGCGGTGGGTCAGCATGGTGATCCGCGCGGCTTCGACCGTTTGCTTGATGTCTTCGACCTGCGCGCGGGCACTGTCGAGGTCGCCCAGTTCGGCCAGCGCGGCTTCGGCCTCACGCAGTTGCGCGCGGGCGGACATGGCGTCGTCCTTGTGGCGATCCACAGACAAGGTCAGAGTTTCCAGCTTGCCCTGCGCCAGATTGCGATCCGCCTCGGCGCGCGAAAGGGCACGGGCGGTTTCCGCCATCCGCTGATCGGCAGCGCGGCGGGCTTCGCGCGCACGACGGTCGGCTTCGGTGACATCGGCCAATTGCTGCGACAGGGCCTCATGCGCGGCGCGAGCCCCTTCGGCCTGCGCCTCGGTGCGGGCGAGTTCCTGCTTTAGGGCTTCCAGCTTGTTCAGTTGCTCCAATCGCAAGGCGGCTGCGCTGGGGGCATCTTCGGCCCAGGCGCGGAACCCGTCCCAGCGCCACAGATCACCGGATCGCGACACCAGCCGCTGACCCGGTTTCAAGGACGCCTGCAACCGCGCGCCTAGCTCTGCATCCACCAAGCCGATCTGCGCGATCCGTCGGCTGAGGCGATCCGGTCCTGACACATGCAGCGCCAAAGGTTCGGCGCCTTCTGGCAGAGGCTGATCTGCGTCATAACCCGCGACCTTAACCCAACCCGATGGCCCATCGCCCTCAACCAACGGCGCGCGCAAGTCATCGGCCAAAGCCGCACCCAGCGCCTTTTCAAAGCCCGGTGCGACACGCAACAGGTCCAGCACCTGCCCGCCTTCGGCGGTGTCCCGTTCGACCAGCTTGGCCAGCGCGGTGGTTTCGGCCCGGATGGCCCCCAACTCACCCTCAGCCTCGGACCGTTGGGCCCGTGCCTCGGCCTCACGCGCCTGCGTCTCGGTCCGCATCTCATCTGCGGCAGCCAGCGCTTCCTCGGCCGCTTCGGCAGCTTCACGAGCCTCTTCTTCACCTTCTTGCGCCGCCTCAAAAGCGTCATCCGCGCGCGTCAGGGCAGACTTGGCTTCGTCAACCGCCAGCCGCGCTTTCTGCTCTTCGCCCTCAGAACGGGCTAGGGTCTTGCGGCTGTCCTCAACCAATCGCTGCGCAGACTGGTGGCGTGCGACCAGGCGGGCCATATCCTCGGTCTGTTGAGACAGGTGGTCTTCGCGTTCCTGCAGGATGGAGGCCGCTTCGCGCGCCACTTCAGCGGCCTCGGTAACCTTCTCATCATGACCTTCCGCGGCCTTGATCAACTCGCGGGCTTCCCATTCCAGGCGCTCGATCATTTCGCCCGCATCGCGGTTCAGACCCGTTTCACGTTCGATATCGTTGCCGAGTTGCTGAATGCGGTTGGTCAGCGTTTCAATGGTCTGGCGCGCGCGAGTTTCCTGATCCGAGAGCTGATCGCGCTGCACTTGCTGGCGTTGCAGGACGGCGGCGGCGATGGCCTCTTCTTCGCGCAGGGGAGGTAAGGTTTCCTCGATCTCGGCGCGTTTGGCGGCGGCTTCCCGGGCGGCAGCCTCGGCGCGTGAAGCTTCGGTGATCCGGTCGCGCAGTTTGTCTTCGGCAACCTGGCGGGCGATATCGGCCTCTTTCCAGCGCCGATAGAGCAACATCCCCTCAGCCTGCCGCAACTGTTCCCCAATCTCGCGGTAGCGGGCCGCCTGACGGGCCTGACGAGCCAATTGCGCAAGTTGGCCGCCCAATTGTTCCAGCACGTCATCGACACGGGTCAGGTTGGCCTCGGTGCCCTTCAGCTTCAACTCGGCCTCATGCCGTCGCTGATAGAGGCCCGAGATCCCGGCAGCCTCTTCCAGAATGCGACGACGGGCACGGGGTTTGGCGTTGATCAGCTCGGCAATGCGGTTCTGCCCCACCAGCGCGGGCGAATGCGCCCCGGTCGAGGCATCGGCAAACAGCATCTGTACATCGCGGGCACGCACATCCTTGCCATTGGTCTTGTAAGCGCTGCCCACGTCGCGGGTGATGCGGCGGACGATTTCCAACTGGTCGCTGTCATTGAAGCCCGAAGGCGCCAGACGTTCCGAGTTGTCCATGGTTAGGACCACCTCGGCAAAGTTGCGCGCGGGTCGCGTAGCCGCCCCAGCGAAGATCACATCCTCCATCGCGCCGCCGCGCATGGATTTGGGGCGGTTTTCACCCATCACCCAGCGCAGAGCCTCAAGAAGATTGGATTTGCCGCAGCCATTGGGACCCACCACACCAGTCAACCCATCCGCAATGATCAGATCGGTCGGATCAACAAAGCTTTTGAAGCCGGTCAGTTTGAGTTTGCTAAAGCGCAAAGGCGGCCTGTCCCATGATTCCTAATACAGGGAAGTCTGCGCAACGGATTGGGGCCGAGTCAACGGATATGCGCAGGATATGGGCAATGGACCCGAGTTATCCACAACATCTTGGCAGTTTCACGCGCAATGCGACGCGCGCTAGTAGGGCGTACATTCGAAGACCTGATAACCGGTCTCCCCAGAATAGCCGTAGTTGACGCATTCATAGGGCCGCAAAAGCAGCGCACCAAAGATCAGCTTTTCCCCAAGTTCCTGATCACAGCTCAGCACGCCCACCGTCACCGCCGCATCCCCCAGCACATCCATCAACGGACAGCCCGAGACCTGCGCCATGGCCAGCGCTGCCCGGTCGCGAACCGGCCCCAGCCGCGGCGCGTATTGAGAGTTCACCCGAACCGCCTCGGCCAATGGGCCGCGCACGCGCACGTCAAAGACACTGCCATTCACCGCAACCCGCGTTGCAGGCATATCGCGGAAATGAGGCGAGCCGCCAGAACAGGCAGCCAGCAGCAGGACAGGAAGCAAGCGCATCATGCTGCCGTTCTAACGGCGATATGGTTAACGAAGCCTTACTGACCGCCGGCACGCAGGACCTGCCCAAGTCTTCGAATGCCTTCACGGATGGTGTCCTCGTCAGAGTTTGAAAAACTCAGCCGAATTGTATTTTCACCACTGCCATCTGGGAAAAACGCCTGACCGGGCACGAAGGCCACTTTGACCGTTTCCAGAGCCCGGGCCAAAAGCACAGCACCGCTGGTCCCGGCGGGCAGCGTCAGCCACACGAACATCCCCCCCTCGGGTTTGGTCCAAGAGACACCCGCGGGCATATGCGCCTGCAACGCCGTCAGCATGGCATCGCGACGCGCGCGATAGGTTTGTCGGACCTTGGGGATATGGCTTTCGAAACGGGCCGTCGCCACCTGATGCACGGCCATCTGGTTGATCGTGGCCGAATGCAGATCCGCCGCCTGCTTCATCAGCACCAGCTGCGAGATGATGGGTTTGGCCGCCACAACCCAACCAATCCGCAACCCCGGCGACAGGGTTTTCGAGAAACTGCCGCAATAGATCGTCCGACAGTCCTCGATCGACCCCTTCCGCGCTTGCTCCAGCGCCAGAATCGGAGGGATTGGCGCACCGTCATAGCGCAGCGCCTGATAGGCCCCATCTTCGATGACCGCGCAGTCCAGATCCTCGGCCAGATCCAGCAGCGCCTCGCGCCCACGCAGATCGACAGTTTCACCCGTGGGATTGGAAAAGTCCGGCGAGAGATACGCGAATTTGACCCGTCCCTCGCCTGCGGCCTTTCGATATTCCTCGGCCCCTTGATTGCCGGGAACGCTGAGCTGGTCGAAACGCGGCTCATAGGCATTGAACGCGGAGATTGCACCCAGATAGGTCGGCCAGCCGACCAAGGCGGTATCGCCGGGAGACAAGAACAGCTTGCCCAAATAGTCCAGCGCCTGCTGCGAGCCCGAAGTGATCAGGATGTTGTCCATGTCACACGCGACTCCGATTGAGGCCATATGGTCGACCAACCATTCGCGCAGCGGAGCATATCCTTCGCTCACCGAATATTGCAGCGCTTGCGCCTGCCGGTCCGGACCAAGAGCTGCCTGAAAGGCCTGCGCAAACGCGTCCGCCGGAAACAGGGCAGGATCGGGGATACCACCGGCGAATGAGATGATATCCGGCTGATCCAGGAGTTTAAGCAACTCCCTGATCTCGGATGCCTTCATGTTCTGCGTCCGAGTGGCGAATAGCGGATGTGTGGTCATTGGGCTCCTCCGATCTCAATGCGCGCAGCCTATGCAGACACTAAGTAAAGTCAATAATGCTGACCTAATGTTTCACACGATGTGAAGCCCCTGTTCTTGAACCCGCACGCGCCCTGTGGTCATATGTTTTGACCAATTTCGGACGACCCTATGCCCTTTCAGAAAATTCAGACTGAGAAGCTATCGATTGCTGTGGTTCGGCAGATTGAGCTGCTGATCCTGCGTGGCATCCTGCGCCCCGGCGAGAGATTGCCGTCAGAACGAGAACTGGCCGAGCGGATGGGAGTCTCGCGCCCGTCCCTGCGCGACGCCATCGCCGAATTGCAGGAGCAAGGCTTGCTGACCGCAAAAGCCGGGTCAGGGATCTACGTGGCCGAGGTGTTAGGATCTGCCTTTTCGCCAGCGCTGATCCGATTGTTTGGCAGCCATGAAGAAGCGGTGTTCGACTACCTCTCATTCCGCCGCGACCTCGAGGGGCTGGCCGCCGAGCGTGCCGCGCGTCTGGGATCGACAAGTGATCTGAAGGTCGTTCAGGCGATCTTTGACCGGATGGAGACCGCCCATGCCCGCAACGCCACCCAAGATGAGGCGCAACTGGACGCGGATTTCCACATGGCCATCATCGAGGCCAGCCACAATGTGATCATGCTGCATATGATGAGGTCAATGTATGACCTGCTACGTCAAGGCGTGTTCTACAACCGCCAGATGATGTTCCAGCAACGCGCAACCCGCGAAGCCATCCTCGACCAACACCGAGCGATCAATCAGGCACTGCAACAGCGCGATCCTTTCAAGGCAAAGCAAGCTGTTGAAAAACACTTGAGTTTTGTCGAAACGTGTCTCTTTGAGCAACAAACCTCGAAACGAAATGACGAAATCGCAAAGCAAAGACTTCAACATCTACCGATGATGTGGCCCGATTGATGTAGGTTTACCAATTCCTAGGTTGGTCGTACGGCAGCAACAACCGTCGCTTCACTTTTTTGAATTTCAAAACCGTAAGCCTCCAGCTTTTCTAGTAATTGCTGAACGGTTTTCCCCCGATCGTAAAACACTCCAGGATGCAATTCCACGATCATTGCGCGACAGTTGCTAAGCGCCGCTGCATCTTGGGAAATCAGATCGAACTCAGCGCCTTCAATATCACACACCAAAGAATACTCACCTTCAATGCACTCTTGTTGCAGTAGCTGCGTCAATGTTTTGGCTTGCACCGATATTCTTTCGCCACCGGTTCCGTTGTCCCGCCAGTTTTCAGCGACATGGCTACCGTGGGTACCGGAGGTGACCGTAAACGAGATACTATCTCTTCCAGAATAGTCTATCGCACAATTAACTAGCGCAAGTCTTCGACTAGGGTTGATAGCGAGCGCGTTTTCTCTGCATAGGTCTAAGAGTTCGGGGTTAGCTTCGACAACAACTTGGCGAGCGTCCTCGTTCAGTTTTCGATTCAAAAGTCCTGAGACAATTCCATAGGATCCACCAAGTTCAACGACTGGGAGATCAGGAGGAAGATAGTCCTGCATCAAATTGCGCTCTGGTTGCTGATAAATCCCTTTGTAGAGGGCGTGGTACGCAGCAAAAGGAATATCTTCGGGGTAGCTGAATCGCATTCCGTCTATTTCAATGGTGTGCCCCGACAGTTTTGAACGAATTTTCTTCTTCGCTTTTTTACTCGGCCGAACAAAGTTTGGTCCGCGTTCAAATCCAAGGTAGCGATCTTTTCGCCCCTTACCTTCCAATGTACCAATGTCGACTGTTGCACATGTCGTGGTTACAGTCTTCGGCTTGAATGCGCGAGCATATTTTTCTTCGAACCTATTGCAAGATTCCTTGAACGCATCGTCAATCTTGCCTAGGCCCAAATGCTCCACTCGGAAATCGACGACGTAACAAGAGTATCCTCGCATTTCGGCCTGCGCAACGAGGTCTGTTCCATAGAGATGAAACCCCGTGAGATCATTCGAGAATGCAACGCGGGTGTTTTGGCGAACCACCATGAAGTTCTCATCAAGAGAATTCACCCTGGCTATTGGGTTCCTTTTCGTCCCTGCGACAACTGTGTTTCTTTCAGTCAAATAGTAATAACGATCTTTGCCTCCAACTCCTGCGTTCCCTAAAACCGCCCAATTTGGATCCAGCTCGCTAACTTGTGAAATTACTTCTCGCAACCTTGCGGGTCCATCTATTGCAAGGATATCCTGATGGCACAAAATCGCATACCGCCCTCGAGCCTGGTTTAGGGCCGCATTCAAACCAGCAAATCCATCACCAGTATTTTCCGCGCGATTGTCGACATATAGAAACTCGCAAAATGTATCATCAAAACCCGCATTTCGCATTGAAACAATCATATTTTGGTATTGATCAGCGCTGGACACCAACGAACAGAACGAAAACTCCAACTCGTACCCGATCTTGTTGGTTACGACAGACGCCTTCGGTATCGTTTTCATTTCTTTTCGTCCGTTTCCTCGCGCGACATGCGTCGCAGTTTGCACAAAGCAAGATTGTACTGAGCTCTGCCAGGCTGGTGTCCAATGAAACCTGCCGACCAAGTGTTTGCCTTGTTTGACACTTCGGCAGAAGCAATAGTCCGGGCTTCGCTATTCAGTTTTTCCCAAATATCCTATCGCAGCCTTCAATTCGGCGGGCACATGTTTTACCCAAAAGTCAGGCTCATACCGCTCATAAGCATGACCGCCCATTGGTAATTTTCTGTCAAGCAGTTCATATAACTCTGACGGACAAGCTTCAAAGGCAAATTGAGCGGCGTCTCTCGGCCGTGGAACCCGAAATTCTGGAAATCTTTCTGGCACAAATCCGGACCAAAAAATGTCCTCGTTTATACCGGATTTCACAACCATTACCCTGGAATTTAGAAAAATTCGACAAATCCAATCAGCAATACGCACGAAACCAAGCTTAGAAAGCGTACTAAAAAACTTGGTTCGATTGATCATTTTCGTCGATTGCAACACCCTCAAAGCAGATTGAACGTGGCGCAAACTGAACCCTCCATTCAACGTCTTCAAGAGCTTCAATGGCCTGTGAGGCTCGCTATACCCTTTAAACATAGGTGCTCCGACAAATGCATAGCCTTTTTGCACCCACTCCTCAACTTCATCCCTTAGAACAACCGCATCATGCTGACAGATCAAAATGTACTCGCTGTCCAAGAAGCGGCGAAAAAATGTCTCGCTCTTTAGTAGACTGTTGTAACCTTTTACACTTTCAAAGTGATTGCCTTCAAAGAGCTCCAAGAGAACTTCCTGTCCGACCGCTGGTGATATGACATCTCTCGTTTTTCGTAGCAAATCACGTTGACAGCGTGAACCAATGAGCACGACTCTATTTCTCGCCAACACGTCCAGATTGTGCTTGAGTACCTGAAGCTCAGCCGAACAAAGTTCACGATAGACCGGAACCACAACAGTACATGTACTGCTTACTGACTTGTTCAAGA
The DNA here is from genome assembly GCF_056539825.1 of Ruegeria sp. B10. Taxonomy (NCBI): domain Bacteria; kingdom Pseudomonadati; phylum Pseudomonadota; class Alphaproteobacteria; order Rhodobacterales; family Roseobacteraceae; genus Ruegeria; species Ruegeria sp. B10. The sequence continues at coordinate 47,038 of NZ_JBQFVP010000016.1, read as the reverse complement.
TCAATCTCCTAAGTCACTCTGTTTCAATGCAACCAGCAGGTACTATAGAAGTGTTGTTCTTTGGAAATACAGGGCGTCCGCAACGTTCGGTGTTGTTATGTTTCAGGCACCTCAACAGGCGCCTGAAACATTGGTCTTGCATGCTCTAGTGCAACTTAGCACCGACATCAGCAATGGCCGCGTCGATCAGCTTGTTCGCCTGCGTCGCAGTCATCTGTTTCGCCAGAACGGCGTTTGCAGCGGATACCGCAACCGAGATCGCCTGATCGCGAACTTCCTTCACAGCCGAAGCTTCAGCCGAAGCGATCTGATCCTGCGCGGCCGCCAAACGGCGTGCGATGGATTTTTCCAGATCGACCTTGGCCTGTTCCGCTGCCAGAGCCGCATCGTCCTTGGCCGCAGCCACGATGGCATCTGCCTGCGTCTGCACTTCGCTCTGCTTGCGCTCGTACGAGGCCAGCAGGCTACGCGCTTCTTCATGCAGGGCGCGGGCTTCGTCCAGCTCGGACTTGATGCCCTCGGCACGGTTGTCCAGGGCGCCACCGATCATGCCGGGGACCTTGAAGTAGAACAGAACCGCGATGAAGACGATGAAGCCCAGAAGGACAACAAAGTCGGTGTTACCCAGCGAGAAGAACGGGCCTTTGGCCGCCAATGCGGGGCTGGCTGCGCCGAAGGTCAGGATAAGGGCAAGAGTGTTCCGCATGTCACTTATCCTTTCATCTGCGCGTCAACGGCACCGTCGATGGCTTTGGCATCCGCCTCGCCGCCCAGTGCAGTCACCAGTTCAGCCGCCGTATCCTTGGCAACCACTTGAATGCTTTCCAGCGCACCGGCACGGATGTCGGCAATTGCCTTCTCCGATTCAGCCGCCTTTGCAGCGATTTCCGCATCCGCCTTGGCAATCGCGTCATCCAGACCAGCCTGGATTTCGGCGCGGGCTTCCGCTGCGATACGCTGAGCCTCAGAACGGGCATCGGCCAGCGCCTTGTTGTAGGCCTCTTCGGCCTCGACCGCCTTGGCCTTCAGATCTTCGGCCGCAGCCAGGTCATTTGTAATGGTCCCCTGACGTTCAGCCAGGATTGCCGCGATGCGGGGCAGAGCCACGCGAGACAGGACCAGAAAGATGACGACCAGCGTAATGACCAGCCAGAAAATCTGGTTGGGGAACCAATCGAAGCAGAGCTGCGGCATCCCGATGGCAGAGCCATAGGAGTCGACGCACGAGCCAGCTACCTCTTTTGTAAGGGGTTCAGTCGCCATGATATCCTCCGTCGGAAACGTGTCTTTACAACAGGTGGGCCGCTATGGCTTGGGCCCACCTGCGCGTAAGGATCAGGTTCCGCAGATTATACGGCGAACATCAGCAGCAGCGAGACCAGGAATGCAAAGATCCCCAGGGCTTCTGCGAACGCGATACCGATGAAGAGGGTTGCGGTCTGCGAAGCAGCCGCCGAAGGGTTGCGCAGGGCGCCGGCCAGGAAGTTGCCTGCTACGTTGCCCACCCCGATTGCGGCTGCGCCGGAACCGATTGCTGCCAGGCCTGCGCCGATGTGTGCGAGATCGCCTTCCATGATGTATCTCCTTACGAATTGGAAGTTTCGATGTTGGGTGTTCGGACCTTAGTGCGACGGATGCAGCGCATCTTTCAGATAAACACAGGTCAGAATTGTGAATACGTAGGCCTGAATGAAGGCCACCAGGACCTCAAGACCATACATTGCGGTGATCGCCAAAACGGACACGGGCGAGATCACGGCAACCGCAGCGAAGCCTGCGAAAACCTTGATAACCGCGTGGCCAGCCATGACGTTACCGGCAAGACGAATGGAGTGGCTGACGGGGCGTACGAAGTACGAGATCAGCTCGATGATCGCCAGGATCGGGCGCAGGGCCAGAGGCGCGCTGGAAACCCAGAACAGGCCCAGGAACGCGGCACCGTTTTTGACAAAGCCCAGAACGGTCACGGTCAGGAACACAGCCAGCGCCAGCGGGATGGTGACCGCGAAATGCGAGGTTGTGGTGAACGAGGTTGGGATCAGGCCAAGGAAGTTGGCGCAGACAATGAACATGAACAGGGTCATGACATATGGAAAGAACTTGACGCCTTCCTTGCCGCAGATGTCTTCCAGCATCTTGTAGACGAAACCGTAGGTCAGTTCTGCGATCGACTGCATACGTGTCGGAACGATTGCGCGCTTCGATGTGGGCAGAACCAGCAGCAGAACAACCGCGACGATTGCAAAGAACAGCCACAGGGTCACGTTGGTGATGGTGAACATGCCAACTGCGCCGTCGCCAAACAGCGGTTTGACGATGAACTGATCCATTGGGTGGAATACCAGGCTGCTGCCTTCTGCTGCGGTGGTCTCAGTTGCCACGTTCAGTCCCTCTCGTCCTTCTCGGCAGCCGTCGCCGCCATTTGTTTCTCTTGTGCCTCTTTCGCGCTGCGGAGCATAACCTTCACGCCCGCGACAAGGCCCAGCAATGTGAACAGCACCAAGAAAATCGGGATTGTCCCGAGCAGGCTGTCCAGCCCGTATCCGATGCCAAATCCGATCCCCAGACCGGATACCATTTCGATGACCATCCTCCAGGCAAGCTCGCCTCCGGATACGTCAGCATCTGCACGGGGTTTGGGCTGTTTTGCTTTTTTCGCCGCGTCGATCTTGGCCTCAAGCTGCGCCATACGCTGCTTTTGGTCGTCATCGGTCACGGGCGTTTCCCTCGTACAGTCTTGAGGCTAGGTGCTAAGGGGCAAGAGGCGCAGAGTCAACGCTGTTGCGCGCCCGAATTGACGCAGGTTAAAGTATTGATTTAAAATCAATAAACCACCTAGGCGAAATCGCGTAACTGTACAGGCAAAGGTCAAAATCAGGCAATCCGCCTAAAATGCCATATTCAACCCTTTGGTTGATCTTTGACTTCCGCGCCTTGGCGCATTCGCCGAACAATCCGGCCATCGATCAGCAAAAGCCCAACAAGGATCGCTGCCATACCAAGCATATGCTCGGGGCGCAGGGCCTCTTTTAACACCCACGTTCCCAGCACCAACGCCGAGACCGGCGCGATGAGGGTAACGGTTGAAATGTTCGTCGGACCCACTTTGGGCAGCAGCCAATAAAACACGATGAACGCCGCCGAGGTCAGGACAAATCCGATCATCAGCAGAGACGCCCAGGTCTCAACCCGGGTGACATGGGGCAACCCCTCTTGCCAGAGGGCCAGCGGAGTGATTGCCAGTGTTGCTCCGGTCAGAGCCAAGGCAACCAGAACCACGGGCTGCATATCCTGGAACGCGCGCGCGAAGTTGACCGAGAAGGCATAGCAGACCGGAGCCAGCAGGATCAGCAGTATGGCCCAGAACTGGGAACCGGCCCCGGAATACAGAACCGGCAGCGACAGCACGACAATGCCCGCGAACCCACAGACCACGCCCATAGACTTCAAGAAGGTTGCCCGCTCACCCCCCGGCCAGAAATGCGAGACGATGACCGCGAAGGCAGGCGTCGTTGCATTCACGATACCCGCCACGCCGGCACCAATATGCTGCTGGCCCAGCGCGTAAAACGCGAATGGCGCGGCATAGCTGAGCGCACCAAACCCCAGTAAGGCAATCACGCGGTTGCCTGACAGGCGTACGTTCAGACGGGCGCCAATGACGTAAATCCAGCACCCCAGTGCTCCAAACCCAACCCGCCCCATGGACACGGACAGCGGCCCGAGTTCGCGCAGCAAAATGGCGTTGAACATGAAAGACATGCCCCAGCCTATGCCGAGGATACAGATCACCAGCCAGTATTTCAGCGGCATTGAGACACCCATTTTCAAGTCAACGCGCAGCATCGCGATGGGCCGCAAATTGTCAAACCGGTTCCTGCGTATTAGGAACGTGACATGTCAAACGACCTCGATACTGTTTTTGCCGCTTTGGCCGATCCGACCCGCCGCACCATCCTTGCGATGCTGCTGGAGGATGACATGGCCGTCACCGATGTGGCCGAACCGTTCGAGATGTCTCTGGCCGCGATCTCGAAACATCTGGTCATTCTGACCCGGGCCGGGCTGATCAGCCAGGAAAAACGCGGGCGGGTGAAATGGTGCAAGCTGGAGCCGGACGCCCTGCGCGCGGCCTCGGTCTGGATGCAGGGCTTCGGGCAGTTCGAACCCGTCAATCTGGACGCGTTCGAACGGTTTTTGGAAGTCGAGCTACCGTCGGGAGACGACCCTTAAGTCATCTGACCACGAAGACCGACATTTTTGAATGCTGCGCCAGTTTCCCGGCGTGGCTCGTGAAGATGTAGTCTGTGATCCGCGGGGCGTGTGTGCCAACAACGATCAGATCCGCGCCAATCTCTTCGGCGGCTTTCGCAAGATCCCCGTCTACCTCGGCGGCGACATCGACAGAGTAGATATTGCGCGTCTCAACCTCGGTGCCACTTAGTTTGCCGATCTCGTCTGCCAGCGCCGATAGGCTTTCGGCAATCGCCTCATCCGTTTGCAAGGCCTCGCCAGGCTGCATACCCGTCACGCTGACGAGGGTAACTTTGGCGCTCTGCCATTTGGCGATTTCAGCCGCGACTGCAGTTGCCTTCTGGACCTCAGGCGGCATATGCAAGTCGACAGGGATCATGATGTGATTGTACATGAATTCCTCCTCTCTCCAGTTTTGAGATTAGAGGATACCGCAATTTAGGGCCTTGATCTGGCTCAACCCCTTCAAAAAGGCCGGTTTACCCCTCCTGACTGTATTCTACGTCGGTGATCACACCGGTCACATCCGCCCGGCAAATCCAGGGTGCTTCAGCACCCGTCACAGAGACGCTCACGACCGTTCCCGTTGCCTCTGACCGCGTAGAGGTCGCCTGAACATCGCCAGATGCCACACCTGTTTCCGCCGATACCAGCGCCTCGCAACTGGCCTGCAGATCTGATCCCTTCTTGTCAGAGCCGCTCGGGGCACAGGCACAGAGGAAAAGGGCCGTTCCAATCACGAAAACTCGGGTCATTTTTGCGTTCCTTTCGGGCAATGGTCGAATTCTGCCACAGCTGGGATCAAGCACAAGAGTCACTCCGGCGCTGTTTGCGGAGCGGGCGCTTCGTCTTTCAAGAGCATGAGAAGCGCGAGGATGGTCAGCCCGACCCCACCAAGAATAAGGCCTGTCGGGATGCCGTTGCCCAGCGCGATCTCCCACAGGATCACCCAGCTTGGGACCAGATAGGTATAGGCCATTACCTTGGCCGAGGGCAGGCGCAAAGCGGCGAACTGCACCAGCACGAAACTGACAGCTGTCGCAAAGAAGGACAGGTAAAACAGGCCCAGCCAGACGATACCCGGAAGGTTGGCCCAGTCGGTTGCAAGGATATCGCGCCAGCCAAAGCCGGTCAGCAACAGACACCCGGCTACAAGCGTGCCGAAGGTGAAGACAACAGCCGGCTCGCCCCGGTTCAGTTTGCGCACCATCGGGGTGTAGATCGCATGGGCGACACAGCCCCAGAAATAGATGATCTCGCCCCCTCCGATCGAGAACGCCCGGAACGCCTGCCAATCCGCGCGAAAAATCACCCAAAACGCACCTGCTGCACCAACCACCAAGGCCAGTGCCATCCGGGGCGTTGCGACCTGACGCAATAGCGCCCACCCAGCGAAGGCGGCGATCATGGGCGTCAAGGTGAACACCGCAGCCGCGCTGACCGGTGGGGCGGTTTGCAGCCCGTAGAACATCAGCACGAAATAGGTGGCGAACAGCCCGCCAAGCACAAGATACCGCCAAGGCGCCCGCGCCGCGCTGCGTGGCAAACCTGTGGTGGCCAATGCGGCAAGGCCGATCACACCTGCTGCTATCCCGAACCTCACCGCATTCAGCGCCGCCGGGGCGATCTCATTGGCGATAATCGACCCCAACGAGAAACTGCCCGCGACCAGGGCCGAGAAGACCAGCATGGCCAGATGGCCACGCGCTTGTGGGCTCATGGCAGCCAGCCCTTGGACTGGTCCTTCAGGAATTGCAGGAAGGACTGCACCTTGGTCGTGCGATGCAGGTCCACATGCGTCACCAGCCACAGCTTGCCGGACCATTCCGGCAGTGGCTCCATGACCTCTTCGAGTTCGGGATGGCGCGCGGCCTCCCATCGGGCCATGAAGCCTATCCCTGCCCCGGCCAGAACCGCTTCGCCACAGGTGAAGTTGTTGGAACACAGGAAAGTCATCGCCTCAACCGGTGCATTCGCACGCAGCCAGCGTGAAAACGGCGCGCGGCTGTTTTCATCGTCATTTCCGACAAATGCGTGATTGCCAAAATCCTCTACACCCGAAGGTTTGCCGCGCCGCGCTATATAATCTTTGCTGGCGTAGAGCCCGACCTCCTGCGCGACAAAGGGCTGTACCACGTTGTCTGGTTGATCGGGCGCGGCACCGGCGCGGATGGCCACATGCGCCTCACCATATTCCAGCCGGAACAGACGATCTCCGGTCAGATAGCGGACGATCAGGCCCGGATGTGACCTCTGAAACTCGGTCAATGTCGGCACGACCAGAGGGGCCAGCGACGCCAGCGAGGTCACGACCAATTCACCCGAGACATCATCCCCGCGGCCCTTCATGCGACCGACCAGCTGGTTGAACTGATCTTCGGTGGCTTGGGCCACGCGCAACAGGTCCTCACCCGCCTCAGTTGGGGTGTACCCCCGCGCATGACGCTGGAACAGCTTCACGCCCAGACGCGCCTCAATGGCGTCGATATGGCGAATGACCGTCGCATGATGCACGCCCAGAACCTCGGCCGCGCCGCTGACCGTTCCCATGCGGGCCACCTGATACGCGGTTCTGACTTCGTCCCAATTGTCCATCACGACCTCATAATGTGCAATTTCAAACACTCAATGTTGACTTAGCCGAGTTTTGTTCGCCAGCGCAACGCTCATATTGGGAGCAGAGCGAAATTTCCCCAATGAGGACATCATGACCAAAACAATCCTGCATATCGACGCCTCGGCCCGTCGCACCGGATCAGCAACCCGAGACCTGTCGCATCGCATCGTCCAGCATCTTGGCGCGGAACGCATCATCCGCCGCGATCTGGCCAGCCCCCTGCCCCTGCTGACCGAGGACTGGATCGCCGCTAACTTCACTCCGGCAGACCAACGCGATGCCGTTCAGCGCGATCAATTGGCCCTGTCCGACGAGCTGGTGAACGAACTGCAACGCGCCGATACCATCGTGATCGGCCTGCCCATCTACAACTTTTCGGTCCCGGCGGCGTTCAAGGCATGGATTGATCTGGTTGCCCGAGCCGGTCTGACATTCTCTTACTCCGAGAACGGCCCCAAAGGCCTGCTGGAAGGCAAACGCGCCGTTCTGGCAATCGCATCAGGTGGCACAGCAGTCGGGTCTGACATCGACTTTGCAACCGACTACGCCAAGCATGTTCTAGGCTTCATTGGCATCACTGACGTCGACGTCGTAGCTGCAGATCAATTGGCCATTGATGCCGACTCGTCGGTCAAAAATGCCCACAAAGCCATTGGTGAACTGGCAGCCTGATCAGGCTCTGGCCAAAGCAAAGCGAAACGTCCAATCTGCACAGCAGTAGCTTTCTGCGGATTGGGCGTTTGTCATGAAAAAGATCGGAATTCTTGGGGGCGTCGGCTGGGCCTCGACGGTGGATTACTACCGCGCGATTTCCGAAGGGGCGAGCCGCCACTTCGCCGCGCGTGGACACGGGTCCCCCCTACCCATTCCACCGATGACACTCGAATCCGTCACGCAAGCCAAAACACGGGCCTTGCGCGGTGTGGCCGGCGATGAGGCCAGTTGGGGCGCATTCGACGCGGTGTTTCGCGAGGCGCTTCTGACCTTGGAGAATGCGGGATGTGATTTTGGGATCATCGCCTCAAACACTCCACACGCACGTCTTCATGCGATCCGGCAGGGCGTGTCGATGCCCATTCTCAGCATCTTCGACGCGACGGCCGAGGTCACCCCGTCAACAGGCGCGTCACGGGCGCTGGTTTTGGGCACGGCCGTGACCATGCAGGCGACCAACTACGCCGACAGGTTGGCCAAAGACGGCATCGCCGCGACTGATCGCCTGCCCGAAGCCGAAATCGCCGAGATGCAGGCCATGATCGACAGCGAGTTTTACGGCGGTGCGTCAGAATCCGCTCATGACCGGCTGCTGGCCTTTTGTAACAAGCATGCAGAACCGGGCACGGCCATCCTGCTGGCTTGTACAGAACTGCCGCTGGCTTTCCCCAACCATCTGGACGACCCTGTGTTCGAAGCCGACGGGCATTTGTTCATCAACCCGTCGGCGGCCCATGTCGCTGCTGCACTGAAACAGGCGTTGGAGGACTGATTAAGCCAGCCAGGTCACATCGCAACCTATCTGATTGAAGAACGCCAACAAATTCGCGCGCTCCATCGCGACGGTTCGGTCATTGACCAGCGGGTGCATGTAGATCACGTCGGCCTGCTGCGCCGCTGCGTCCATGAAGAACCGCACGTTATTCTGCACCCCGTTGATCATCGCCAGCGGGCTGACTGCACCCGGACGGATGCCAAGGTTCTGCAACAACCGATCTGCCGAGCCAAAAGACAGGTTGCCGATCCCCAATTCAGTGCCCAGCGCTTTGAGGTCAATCTCTCGGCTCTGTTCAAGCGTCACCAGATAGTTGCGCTTTTTCTTGTCGCGCAGGTAGAGGTTCTTCAACCGCAAGGCATTCTCGCCCGGCACCATGAACTGGCCCTCGACGGCCTTCGCATCCTCAACCGTGCGCAGTGGCACATGAGAATGCAGCCGGTACTCCAACCCCCAATCATCCAACTGCGCCAATAACGCATCGGAACTGAGCGGCAATGTATCTTGATAAGCGGATGATGCGTCCATGAGAGCCTCCTGTTTGGCGCGCTCATCGCGCAACGCGCGGGCGAATTCAAGCCACGACAGACCTCAAATTCGATGCTAGCGTGCCGCCATGAAAGTCTCGCGCAACACTCCGGACCAGTTGATCCTATCCAATACACCCTGGCTGATAGGCATCATGCTGGTTGTCTTCATCCTCTGTTTCGTCGGCGCAGGCCTTTTCATGGCAACCGAAGGGGGTGAGGGTATCTTTTTTGGCATTTTCTTTGCCCTGGCCGGTGGCGGTTTGGGCTTTGGCGCCTTCTGCGTCTTTGTGAGGCGCGTGCAGGTCATACTGGACCGTCGCACAAACAGCATCGTGATCCGCCGCCAATCGATCTTTGGTTATGACACCGTGGAACATGATCTGTCGAACCTCTCCCATGCCGAGGTGGAGACCACCACCTCGAGCCGTAAAGGAACCTCGTCCAAGATGCATCGCCCCGTTTTGATTCTGGAAAAAGGCATGAGTGCTGGCCGTCACCCGATTGTCGAAGCCTATGTAAGCGGAGGCGGCGCACAGCGGATGGTCGATGCGGTCAATGGCTGGCTTCCGGCGCACAAGGTTGACTCTGACAGCCAATCCGCCTAAAGCCGCATCCAAACATCCGGAAGCGTATGACCTTCCGGTCCCTTGAGTCGTTCAGGGATCGCCCCCCACCAGCGAGTTTCGCCCGTGGGGGCAATTGTGTATTTAACCGGTGTTTCCTACCTAGGAAGGGCCATCAGATAACCGGCTAAGGAGGCCGAAGGCATGTTTGAAAATCTATCCGAACGCCTTTCTGGCGTCTTTGACCGGCTAACCAAACAAGGTGCGCTGTCCGAGGAAGACGTCAAAACCGCCCTGCGCGAAGTTCGCGTTGCCCTGCTTGAGGCCGACGTCTCGCTGCCCGTGGCACGCGCATTCGTCAAGAAGGTGCAGGAACAGGCGACCGGTCAGGCGGTGACCAAGTCGATCACGCCCGGCCAGCAGGTCGTCAAGATCGTGCACGACGCGCTGGTCGAAACTCTGCGTGGCGAAGAAGACCCCGGCAAGCTGAAGATCGACAACCCGCCTGCCCCGATCCTAATGGTCGGTCTGCAGGGCTCGGGTAAAACTACGACCACCGGTAAGCTCGCCAAACGACTGAAAGAGAAAGAGGGCAAGAAGGTCCTGATGGCCTCGCTCGACGTCTATCGCCCCGCAGCGATGGATCAGCTAGCCGTTCTGGGGACTCAGGTCGGTGTCGATACATTGCCGATCGTTCCGGGCCAGTCGCCCGTCGACATCGCCAAACGCGCCAAGCAGCAGGCGACACTGGGCGGCTATGACGTCTACATGCTCGACACCGCGGGCCGTCTGCACATTGACGAAGTCCTGATGGACGAGGTTGAGCAGGTCCGCAATGTGGTTGACCCACGCGAAACCCTGTTGGTGGTTGACGGCCTGACCGGTCAGGTCGCGGTTGAAGTCGCCGAGGAGTTCGACGCCAAGGTCGGCATCTCGGGCGTGGTTCTGACCCGGATGGACGGTGACGGGCGCGGCGGCGCGGCGTTGTCGATGCGCGCGGTTACTGGCAAGCCGATCCGTTTTGTTGGTCTGGGCGAGAAGATGGACGCGCTCGAAACCTTCGAGCCGGACCGGATCGCTGGTCGTATTCTGGGCATGGGCGACATCGTTGCTCTGGTCGAAAAGGCCCAGGAAACGATGGAGATGGAACAGACCGAGCGCATGATGAAGCGCATGGTCAAAGGTCAGTTCAACATGAACGACCTGAAAATGCAGCTGGAACAGATGATCCAGATGGGCGGTATGCAGGGCATGATGGGCATGATGCCGGGCATGGGCAAAATGGCCAAGCAGATGGATCAGGCCGGTCTCGACGACAAAATCCTGCGTCAGCAGATCGCCATGATCCAATCCATGACCAAACGCGAGCGCGCCAACCCGCAGCTGCTGCAGGCCAGCCGCAAGAAACGGATTGCAGCGGGTTCGGGGATGGAGGTTAGCGACCTCAACAAACTGCTCAAGATGCACCGGCAGATGTCGGACATGATGAAGAAAATGGGCAAGATGGGCAAAGGCAAGATGCTGAAACAGGCCATGAAGGGCATGTTCGGTAAAGGCGGCCCCTCGCCTGAGGATATGGCCGCAGGCATGGATCCCAAGGCGCTGGAACAGGCGGCTAAGGCCATGGGTGGCAAGATGCCCGGTGGTCTGCCCGGACTGGGCGGTGGCATGGGCCTGCCTCAGGGCCTCAGCGGGTTTGGCAAGAAGAAGTAAATGACTGCCCTCACGCATCATATCCCCCAGCTTGAGACCGAGCGCCTGATCCTGCGCGCGCCGTCTGAGGCTGATCTTGACGCAGACACCGCGTTCTTCGCCAGCGAAGCTGCGAAGTATGTCGGCGGTCAGATGCGCCGGGATGAAGTGTGGCGTATGATCGCGGCTCTGCTGGGCCACTGGTCGCTGCGCGGCTACGGATACTGGAGCGTCGATGAAAAAGACACCGGCGAATATCTTGGTCGTGTCGGTCTCTGGTGCCCCGAAGGTTGGCCTGAACCCGAGGTTGGCTGGACGCTGCTGAACCACGCCACTGGCAAGGGATACGCGACTGAGGCCGGGTTTGCGGCGCGCAGCTATGCCTATGATGTTTTGGGTTGGGACACTGCGATCTCGCTGATCGACCCCGAAAACCATGCCAGCATCGCCGTTGCCAAACGTCTGGGCGCACAGTTCGAATACATCTACGAGCATCCCAAGTATGGGACCTCGGAAATCTGGCGGCACCCTGCCCCGGCGGATCTGGTGAACGGTGGAATGGAGGCCTACGCATGACCTCTTTCACCATCCCCACTTTCGAAACCGAACGTCTGATCCTGCGCGCCCCTCATCAGGACGACCTGCCCGCGATGACTGCGTTCTTCAAAACAGAACGCAGCTATATGGTGGGAGGTCCGAAGGATGAGCTGGGCAGCTGGGACTCGCTGGCCAAACGGTTGGGTCATTGGGCGCTCAATGGCTTTGGCCTGTGGCATCTGACCCAGAAATCGAGCGGCGCGTTCGCCGGCTGGGCGGGTATAATCTTTGCTCCGGGCTGGGATGAGCCGGAATTGGGCTGGACCCTGATGGAGCAGGCCGAAGGCAAAGGTCTGGGCTTCGAGGCCGCACAAGCCGCGCGCCGCTACGCAGCCCAGCATCAAGGCCTGAACGGCGTGATGTCCTACATTGCCCATGCAAATGACCGCTCGCGCGCTTTGGCCGAGCGTCTTGGCGCCACCTATGAACGCGAAGCCGAGCTGCTGGGTAAGAAAGCCCAGATGTGGCGTCACCCGCGTATCAACGTTTCTAACACTGCTTTGACCTCCGAAAGGATCGGCCAATGACCAACCCCGTGACACAGGCTGCGACGCTGCTGAAAGAGCATCGCGAAAGCATCGACCGGCTGGACGCGATCCTCGTCTATACGCTGGGCGAGCGGTTCAAGCACACGCAGGCCGTTGGCAAGCTCAAGGCCGAACACGACCTTCCCCCGTCCGATCCCACGCGCGAAGCCGCGCAGATCGCGCGGCTAGAAGACCTGGCGAAAGAGGCCGATCTGGACCCCGATTTCGCCAAGGCTTTTCTGAATTTTATCATTCAGGAAGTCATCCGACACCACCGGAAACATCAAGAGTGAACCTCCGGTTCAACAAACACCAGAATTGACCGGGCAATCCCCGGCACACGCCATCTAAAGGAGATACCACCATGGCAATGAAAATTCGTCTCGCCCGCGGCGGCTCGAAAAAACGTCCTTTCTACCGCATCGTCGCTGCTGACAGCCGCATGCCTCGTGACGGCCGTTTCATCGAGAAACTGGGTACCTATAACCCGCTGCTGCCGAAAGACAGCGAAGAGCGCGTGAAAATGAACCTGGAGCGCATCCAGTACTGGCTGGATCAGGGCGCTCAGCCTACCGACCGTATCGCACGCATGTTGGAAGCTGCTGGCACTCGTGACAAAGCCGAGCGCAGCAACCCCAACAAGGGTACTCCGGGCAAGAAAGCCCAAGAGCGCGCAGAAGAGAAAGCTGCAAAGGCTGCTGAAGCGGCCGAAGCTGCTGCTGCACCGGCTGAAGAAGCTGCAGCAGAAGAATAAGCGGGCCGACGCGTGCAGGATCAGGCTTTCACCGACGATTTTCGCACGCAGTTCGATCTGTTGATGCGGCTCCGGCGCGATGTGCGTCGGTTCCGCACCGACCCTGTGGACGAGGCCGTGCTGACGCGCTGCCTCGACGCATTTCTGCTGGCCCCATCCGTGGGGCTCAGCGAACCTTGGCGCGTGATCCGCGTCGAAAGTGAGGCCGCGCGCGACGCGGCGCTCAAGAATTTCCAAACCGCCAATGCAGACGCTCTGGCCGGGTATTCTGGTGAGAAAGCCCAGCTGTATAGCGGCCTCAAACTTTCGGGCATGCAGGAAGCGCCGGTGCAATTGGCGGTATTCTGCGATGACACAACCAGCAAAGGCCAGGGTCTGGGCGCGGGCACCATGCCCGAGATGCGGCGCTATTCGGTTGTCTCAGCCATCACCCTGTTCTGGCTGGCCCTGCGCGCGCAGGGGCTGGGACTGGGCTGGGTTTCGATCCTGGACCCCGACCAAATGAACACCGATCTGAACGTCCCGGACAACTGGCGGCTAATCGGCTATTTCTGCGTTGGCTGGCCGGAAGAAGAGTCCGACACGCCCGAGCTGGAAAGGGCCGGTTGGGAAGACCGCGAAGAGACTCTACCGATCGAGGTGCGATAGCCGATGTTCGGATTGTTACGGCTTCCCATCCTGTTGCTGATCGCATTTATTGTCGGCGTGTTCTTTGAACGCAATAACCAGCGTGAAGCCTGCGAAGTGATCGGGCAATGGCGAAACGGACTATGTATTACGGAAGGCTCAAATGAGTGATCTGATCTGCGTCGGCAGCATTGCGGGATCATATGGTGTGCGCGGCGAGGTGCGGCTGAAAAGCTTTTGCGCCGTGCCGGAAGACATCGAAGCCTATTCGCCACTGACCGACGAAGACGGCAAAGAGCGCTTTCCCGTGGTGCTGACCCGCGCGATCAAGAACGGATTTGCTGCGCGTCTGGGCGGGGTTGAAACCAAGGAAGAGGCGGACGCCCTGAACGGTCTGCGCTTGTATGCCCGGCGGGATCAACTGCCTTCGCTGCCGGATGACGAGTTCTATCACACCGATCTGATCGGGCTCGAGGTGTATGACACTGGCGGCACCCTTCTGGGAAAGGTGAAGTCCGTGCAAAATCACGGCGCGGCGGATTTGTTGGAATTGCACGGGCCGGGTCTGAAATCGACTGTCCTGCTGCCGTTCACGCTGGACGCGGTTCCGACGGTTGATTTGGAGGCCGGTCGCATCGTCGCCGATCCGCCAGAAGGCCTGATATGATGCGGCGCGTTCTGCTGCATCTGGGGCTGCACAAGACCGGCACCACCGTTGCGCAGTCGTTTCTCTACAAGAACCGTCAACTGATCTGGCCGCATTTTTCGCTGATCCTGCCCTACAAAACCCGTAAAACCGGACTTGCAGACATCGCCACGCGGCATTCGGTCTATCGGATGAACAGCACATTGGCCGAGTTCGAAACGGGTGTGCATGCGCTGCTGGATCCCATAGACTTCGGCACCAGCCGCGGCCTGATCCTCAGCGAGGAAAACTTCGCCGGACTACGCCCCAGCCGCAACAGCGCCGAAGGCTACGGGGCGGCCCCGGAATTGGCGACGACGCTGGTGGAGCGGGTGAAGGATCGTCTGGGGCCGGTCGACCTCACGATCTATCTGTCCTTGCGACAGCGAGAGGATTGGATGCGCAGCCTCTGGGCACATGATCTGCGGCGGACACGGCTGGTGCAGGACTATGACGAATTCCGGGAGGCGTTGAACCACCTGCCCTCCCCGAAAGAGACCGCGGATATGCTTCAGGACCGGCTACCGCTGGTCAAGGTCCAGACCGAGTGGATGGAGGACCTGCGCAAGCGGCGCTTTGGTCCGGGCGCTCCGTTTGCGACGTTCCTGAACCTGCCGCGCGACAAGATGTTCAAACTGGTCGCGCCGGAGCCGCACAAAGCCCGCCCGACTGATGATGTTCTGCTGGAACTGCTGGAGTTGAACCGTTCCGCGCTGGACGATGCGGCCCTGATGGCGCAAAAGAAGGCCCTCATCAAACGCGCCAAGGACGATCTGGTTGCCCAGTCATGACAGATACACCAAGCAAGTCTCACGGTCGCAAGGCCATCCGACCCACTCTGCAACCGCGCGAGTTGATGACTCCGACGCCGGATCTGCACGGCGTATGGAAAGCCAAGATCATCACCTTGTTTCCCAGCGCTTTCCCCGGCGTTCTGGGCGAAAGCCTTACAGGTAAGGCTCTGCAGGAAGGGCTTTGGCAACTGGAAACGGTTGATTTGCGGCAATTCGGGATCGGTAAACACCGCAATGTGGATGACACACCCGCAGGCGGGGGCGCTGGTATGGTGCTACGCGCCGACGTGTTGGGGCCTGCCATCGAACAGACCATGGCCGGTATCCGAGGCAACTGGCCACTTATCTATCTCAG
Source organism: Ruegeria sp. B10 (assembly GCF_056539825.1). Taxonomy (NCBI): domain Bacteria; kingdom Pseudomonadati; phylum Pseudomonadota; class Alphaproteobacteria; order Rhodobacterales; family Roseobacteraceae; genus Ruegeria; species Ruegeria sp. B10. The sequence continues at coordinate 31,554 of NZ_JBQFVP010000016.1, read as the reverse complement.
CCCGCGCGGCAAGCGTATGGGCCAGCGGATGATGCAGAATCTGGCGCGCTGCGACGGGATGACCTTGCTCTGCGGCCGGTTCGAGGGCGTAGACGAGCGTGTGTTGACGCATTACGGCGTGCAGGAGGTCAGCCTCGGCGATTTCGTCATGACCGGCGGTGAGATCGCGGCGCAAGCTCTGATCGACGCCACCGTGCGGCTGATCCCCGGCGTGCTGGGCAATCAGGCCTCGACCGAAGAAGAGAGCTTTTCCTCGGGCCTGCTGGAACACCCGCAATACACGCGCCCCGCAGAATGGAACGGCCGCCCGATCCCCGAGGTCCTGATGTCCGGTCACCACGGCCGCATCGCCGAATGGCGCCAAAAGATGGCCGAGGACATAACGCGGGAACGGCGGCCTGATGTGTGGGACGAATACGTTCGCGCCAGGCAGAAATCTATCAAATGACACAGGCTACTGTGGCCCGCAAACCGCAGGTTCACAGTTAAAGCTGATGCTAATTGCAGTTGAAGAAATCGCGGGATACTCATCCTTGAGTTTTGCGATGGACTCAAAAGATTCGCATATTTTAAAGAACGGAAATTCATGAAAAAGCTAATACTTTTGGGCTGCGTACTTGTCTCGGCATGTGCGACCAGTGCTTTGGAAAACTCCGTGCCAACTCAGGCCGGGCATAATATGGCATCCGCCAGAAACGCGGTATTGTCTTGCTCGAACGAAGCTGACATCGGCGGGAATGCCGCAGTGATTGGAGCCTATCCCGCCTTCATCCTGATGTCGTCACCTTTGGTCGGTTCTGTGCTTGCATATGGCAGCCGACACGAACTCAGGGCGCAAGGCGAGATGGATCAGGTAGACCGCTGCCTGAGCGAGCGCGGCTTTGACCGCCGCGTGCTGACCCAAGGAGAAGCGTTCTGGCTGCGCAATGCCTACGGTGAGGAACGCGCGCGCAGGCTCGATCACCTTGTCGCGGGCGGCACCGTGGAAAGCTACGCGGCACCTCAATCTTAAGGCGTCTACCCTTTCCACTGCGCCCAAATCTCGGGCGGGCCGCTGAAGACGTTGATGTCGACCTTACCCTGAACACCCGGCACCAGCCCGGTGCCAGTGTACTGCCAGAACCTCCAGACCGCGCCGGGATAGACCTGGCGAGGATGCCCCGCGACCGAGCGAAGCCAGAACTCGGTCTTTGACAGCCGTCCGATATCGGTGTCCTGGTAGAAATCCACAGTCGTGTAGACGATGGGTCGGCGGCCATAGTGACGTTCGAGGATATCGAGGAACTTTTGCGCCTCGGCCCGGACGATTTTGCCATCAGGGCGAAGGGTGCAGGTTTTCGAATGCGGCGTCCATTCCATGTCCAGCACATGCGGCAGGTCCGCACCTTTGGGGACGTTCTGAATGAACCACTGCGCCTGTTCACGCGCCGGGCGGCAGAAGTAGTAGTAGTGATACGCCCCCCACGGCACACCCGCTGCCTGCGCGCCGCGACGATGTTCGTCGAACATCGGGTCGGTAAAATCACCCCCCTCGGTCGCTTTCATGAACACAAAGCTGACGCCCGAGGCCTTGGCCTGACGCCAGTCAATCGGCCCCTGCCAACGCGAGACATCCAACCCGTGAACCGGATACAGGCCGGGATGTCGCCCGTCCCAGTCATGGGGGTCGGCATCGCCAAAATCGGGGTAGATCACGGCGGGCGCGGTCCGGTCCAAGCCCGGTGTGGCCTCTACGACCTGCGGCGGAGGTCCTCTGCGTCCGCAGGACATCAAAACTGCAGCCGCCAGGGCCAGCATGATTGCAAATCGGGTCATTGTTTCAGCCTGAAATAACTGCTCTTGTAATTGATCTCAGAATGCCTGATCCAACACACAAAGCAACGTCGCATTCGGGAATTGGCAAAATCCCACCGCTGATGCCTGCGATTTAGGCTTGATCCCTGTCCGTAAACCCCCTAAAGCAGCGCAATCCGGTGCCGTGTGATGCGACTCCGGTGTTTTGGTTTGTTTCATGGCGCACCGCTTGGCTTTCTTCGGCCACCGCGTGTCAGGGCAGACCGGACCAAAGGAACATTCGATCTGACCTCTGGCGGGCTGTTCGCAGGACCCGGTGAAGACCAAGAGCTCTCAGGCCGTGCCCAAACTTCGTGGACCAACCACGAGCAGATAGGAGTGAATGCGATGGACCTGATCGCACAGCTTGAGGCGGAACAGATTGCCGCCCTGGGGAAAGACATCCCCGATTTCAAAGCCGGTGACACCGTTCGTGTCGGCTTTAAAGTGACCGAAGGGTCGCGTACCCGTGTGCAGAACTACGAAGGTGTCTGCATCGCGCGTAAAGGTGGCAACGGCATCGCCGGTTCGTTCACCGTCCGCAAAATCTCGTTCGGCGAAGGCGTAGAGCGTGTGTTCCCGCTGCATTCGACCAACATCGACAGCATCACCGTTGTTCGCCGTGGCCGCGTCCGTCGCGCCAAACTGTATTACCTGCGCACCCGTCGTGGTAAATCCGCACGTATCGCAGAGGTCACCAACTACAAGCCCAAAGCTGGCGCCGAAGCGTAAGGAACGGAAAGATGAAAAAAGACATCCATCCCGATTATCACGTCATCGACGTCAAAATGACCGATGGCACCGTTGTTCAGATGAAATCCACCTGGGGCAGCGAAGGCGATCAGCTGGCTCTGGAAATCGACCCCTCCGTGCACCCCGCATGGACTGGTGGTTCGTCGCGCCTGATGGACGCCGGCGGCCGCGTGTCGAAGTTCAAAAAGAAATACGAAGGTCTGGGCTTCTAAGCCTTACCGCGTTCGATTTCGAAAGGCCGTCCCTTGGGGGCGGCCTTTTTTGTTTCCTACTAAATGCATGATGCACGCCACGCTGACTTGTTTCCAAAATGAAATCGGATCGATAACTGTCTTACTTCGTCAGTTCCACTGCACTGTGCAGCGGCGGCACTGGTCCGCGCAGAAGCAGCAGCGCCAAAACCATCCCTATCAGAGCGGCAATCGCAGCGACCACCATTGCGCTGTCAAAGGCGTTGTCTTGCAGATCCCGCAGAGCCTCAGCCAGAGCTGTTCCTGCCGTCGGCTCCAAGCTGGTGAGTAACTGCTGGACCTCGCCAGGTTTGCCGTGGGTTAGCGCATGTGCCAGATCAGCACGCTGCGTTGATCCGGAGGGCAGTGCGTCAATCACTTCGGACAGGCCCCGACGTATGGTGATGGACTCTGCCAACCCACCGACCACTGCCCCCAAGGTGGCTCCGAAATAGAGACAGGCGTTGATCACGCCTGAGCCCTGCCCAACATGCTCTTCGGGCAGAAGGCGCAGGCCGAGGCGTGGCAGAAGCGAGAAACAGATACCCAACCCGATCCCGACGATCAGCAGCTTCCACCAAATTTCGGAATATTGCGTGGTATTCGAAACTGTCGTCAGCAACAGGAACCCACATGCCATTGCCCCCAGACCGATCGCAACCGGCCACTGGAAACTGTAGGGCGCCAGAAACCGGGGCGCGGTGACAGATATGACAAACATGCTGATGCTTAGCGGCATAATCGCCAATCCCGCTCCGATGGAAGTATAGCCAAAGGCATCTGGCGATTGCACAAATGTGTTGAAATAGACAAAGAAACAGAAAAGCGTGAAACCGGTAAAGAACATTCCCGCGGCGGCCATGAAGTAACGCGGATGGCGGAAATACCGCAGCTCAATCAACGGGTCATCACTGCGACGCGAGACAATGACCAGCAGGACGGTCGCCAGGGCCGCCACAGCCAGCGGTATTAGCGTCAGTGGCGTGCTCCACCCGCCGCTTTCCCCATTGCTAAGCGCAAAGGACAGCGGCCCGAGAAACAACAGAATGGCAACTGCTCCGGGATAGTCAAAACGTGCCCCGGCAAGGCGTGTGTCAGGCACGTATTTCCGTTTGCTAACATGCAACCCAATAGTGAAGGCCACGACCAGCAGAACCAGATCGGCGGCAAACACCGCACGCCAGCTAATGTAATGCCCAAAGGCACCGCCTACGATGGGCCCAACGCCGATAGCCAGCCCGACGATGGCGCCCCAGAAACCGGTGACACCGGCTCTCTGCTCCTCAGGTGTCGCCGCTGTCAGCAGGGAAAGAGAAGTTCCGAACAACGCCGCTGCCCCCGCTCCCTGCGCACCGCGCCCGATTAACAGCATGGTTGCGTCTTGCGCAAACAGGACCGAGCCAGACCCAAAGGCAAAGACGACCATACCAAAGAAGAAAACCCCCATCTTGCCGGTGATATCGCCCAGACGACTGACGATGGTAACAAGCGAAGCGCTGGCGACAGTATAGATCGCCATTACCCATTGCAGGCCGGACGGTGTCAGGTCGAATTCGGCCTTCAGATTAGGTAGGATCGTCGCAACGGCCGTGGTGTTGAACCCCACAACCATCATGCAGATTGCCGTCATCGCCAGCACCACGCGGGCGCGGGCTTGTGGGGTTACGTCTGTCGGCGTCTTTCCGTTCATCGTGTCACCCTGAGCTTGTGGCTCTTTACCGCAATTTATCAGTAGATTAGCGATTTTTGCAGCCGAGCATAGGGTTTACATCAAATCCAATAAGTCAGGGCCAGCGGTAGAACAAGTATGGTGGTCAGGGTAGACACAAGGATGAACCCGGCGACATCCGGGCCGTATTCCGGTACGTGCTGGTCGATGAACAGGTATGTCGCCACCGAGGACGGCATCAGACAGCACAGGATCAGGGCGCCGCGCTCGGCGCCTGTGAAACCGAAAAGCCAGACCAAACCCATGGCAATACCCACAGCCATGACCAGATGCAGCCCGGTCAGCAAGACGGCGCACCCCAGACTGGCGATCCGCAGCGTTGCCAGCGTGTGGCCCAGTGTTAGCAACATCAGAGGGATCGACAACCCGCCGAGGATATCGAACGACTTGGCAATCGGTTGCGGCAGGCTGGTCCCTGTAGCCATCAGGATCAGCGACAGGGCCACGGAATAGATGATCGGCGATGTGACCAGCTTTCTGACCGAGAACACACCCGCCGGGATCCACATGCCAACGGTAAAGATGCTGATCAGCACAACGACGACAAAGGCCATTGTGTAGGCCATCCCCGCATCGCCCAGCGCCAACAGAGTGATCGGTAGGCCAATATTGCCCACATTCCCATGCATCAGAGGCGTCAGAAACGCCCTTACAGGCAGGCGCAGAAACCGCAGCGCCACAAAACCCAGTACGCCAAAGCTGGCCACCGCCAGCGCGGCGGCGCTCATCATATCCAGAAACGTGCCCACATTCAGCTTGGTGCCTGCCAGATGCGATAGGATCAGGGTCGGATAGCCGACCCGCGAGACGATCCCTCCGACCACCTTGTTGTCAAACGGAGACTTGGTAAGCGCCAGCCCATACCCGATGCCCACGCAAATCAGGACCGGTAAAACCACGTTCAGAACGCTCAGGAACAGTTGCTCCAACCGGTATCCTCCTGTCCGATCCCCGATTGAACAGTGAATCACGGACCCGGATTTGGCAAGCATGGCGTTCTAAACTGCCAAAGCGATTGGGTTTTCCAAATTAGAGCCTGATATTGGTCGAAACAACGCTCCGAGGTTCTTTTCTTCCCCGCTGACACAACATATAGTGGCTCATAACAACGTGTGGACAAACACGGCAGGGCTTGGGAACGACGGCATGGCACATATCATCGTAGTGGGGAACGAAAAGGGCGGCGCAGGCAAATCGACCGTTTCCATGCATGTGGCCACCGCTCTGGCGCGTCTGGGCCGCAAGGTCAGCACGCTGGATCTGGACCTGCGCCAGCGAAGCTTGGGACGCTATTTCGAGAACCGGGCGAATTTCTTAAAAAACGCTGAGGCGACACTGCCCAGCCCGCGCCACCACGACCTGCCCGAGATCGACGCCAGCACCCTGAAACCGGGCGAGAATATCTATGACCATCGTCTGTCGGCGGCTGTTTCGCAGCTTGAGAATGACAGCGATTTTATCCTGATCGACTGCCCCGGCTCACACACCCGCCTCAGCCAAGTGGCGCATTCCCTAGCTGATACGCTTATCACACCGCTGAATGACAGTTTCATTGATTTCGATCTCCTGGCCCGGATTGACTCCAAAGGTGAGAAGATCCTCGGCCCTTCGGTCTATTCCGAAATGGTGTGGAATGCGCGGCAATTGCGGGCGCAGGCTGGCTTGAAACCGATTGACTGGGTCGTCGTACGCAACCGCGTGGGTACTCAGCGCATGGTCAACAAGGAAAAGATGCAACGCGCGATCGAGATGCTGTCTCAACGCATTGGGTTCCGCGTCGCTTCGGGCTTTTCCGAGCGGGTTATCTTCCGCGAGCTATTTCCCCGCGGCCTTACTTTGCTGGACCTCAAAGATATTGGCGTCAAACAGCTGAACATCTCGAACATCGCTGCGCGTCAGGAGCTGCGCGACATGATGCGCGAGCTGAACTTGCCCGGCGTCGAGATCGACTTCTAAGCGCTATTTGAAGCGCTTACTCGCCAGACCTGGCAACCCCAATCGGGCACTACAGCCTAAGACGCGCGGCGGTAGCGCTCGAATGTTATCCAGACAGTGTCACGAGAGATCTCGGCAAAGCGGCACTTCTTGAGGATCGATTGAGACGCAATATTGCTCTCGTGCACAACCGCAAAAAGCCGACTAATCTCAGGGTTTAGACGCAAGCACTGTGTGCAGAATTGCGCTACGATGGAGCTGGCATACCCTTTGCCCCAATGCTGCTCGCCGATCCAATAGCTAATTTCGGCGCTGTCTTGTCCCACCCTCAACATTCTGGCTTGCCCGATGACAATGTCGTCTTCCGTGGCGGCCAAGACTTCGTGATGGTCTTCACCTGTCAACTCGATCAACTGGCGCGCGTCATCCTCGCTGATTGGACCCGGGTATCGATCGGGCAAATATTTCCACAAGCGTTCTGACGACAGCATGGCGGCATAGTCAGCTGCATCCCGCGCCCGCCAAGGACGCAACTGAATTTGCCGAGATTGAGGCCGGCTGGAGGTTTCAGATATGTCGTCCTCACAAAGCAGAGGTACCCATCCGATTTGCACAGGATCATATGCCAATTCGATGCCACGCATCTTGCACCAGTCAATTTCGTCCCGTGAAAGGACACCCTGCGATCGCGAAGTTGGCAAGTGGACTGAGGCTAGAAATGCGCGGACATCGTCCGTTTTGGCAAATTCGTTTTGAATATTCATGAAATCCTCCGAGCAAACGCACCAAAAACAAGCGCTCTAAAACAGGTCACGCTCTAATGATGGTTGTTTCAGCTAAATAAAATAGCCTATTGTGCAAGAAACTTTGATTGGAAAAACCTATCAATGAGCTTACAGCTGACACTAAAACAACTGACTTACTTCCGAGCGCTGGCCGAAACTGGTCACTACAGAAAAGCCGCTGAGCGGATAGGTATCAGCCAGCCATCTCTCAGCCTGCAGATTGCCAATCTCGAAGCAGCGCTTGAACTGAAACTGGTCGAGCGCGGCAGAGCCGGAGCAGTGCTGACACCTGAAGGGCGCGAAGTACTGGAAAAAACCCGGAGCATCTTATCGGAGGTCGCTTTGCTGCAAGAGACGTCAGGTCGGATGAAGTCCGAGCTTGCGGGCACGTTCCGACTAGGATCATCACCAACCCTCGGTCCGTACCTTTTGCCACGTGTTTTTCACCACCTTCATGAAAACCACCCGAACCTAAAACTGACGGTGCGAGATGGGGCGCCATCCGAGCTGTTGCAGGAGCTTCTAAGCGGGGTGCACGATTTAATTTTGACGCAACTGCCGGTGAGCTCGTCAGACGTCACGATCCTGCGCCTGCTTCGGGAACCTCTGAAACTTGCGGTGGCCCGAAATCACCGTCTCGCCCAAAAAGAAATAGCCAATGACGAAGATCTGAAGGGTGAGAACATTCTGGCGCTCTCTCGTCGATTCACGCTTCACAACCAAGTTGCAGACCTCGCCAATAGCTTGGGGGCCAACCTCCTTTACGACTACGAAGGCACCAGTCTTGACGCAATTCGGCAGATGACAGCGATGAATATCGGCGTGTCCTTTCTTCCCTCGCTTTACGCCGCATCTGAAATCCCAGAGATCGGCGGAGATGTGGTTCTGGTGCCCTATCGACCGGGACGGTTGAACAGGTCCATCGGTCTGGTTTGGCGAAAGTCCAGCGGTCACCACAAGACGTTCGCCTTCCTTTCGGAGATTATTCTAAGTGTCGCCAGAAATGAGTTTTCGGGACTGGTCAGCATCGAGGGCTAGAAGGAGTGCGTTTGGACCGATATGCCTGCGAGCAGGTGGTTCTTCTTCAGGATAGAAACCCGAATTTGGCCAATCCGCGCTGGCATCTCTTTTCGGAGATCGACGCAACAGGTCCGAGCAAGAGGAAAACCTGCGACCGCCGTCTGTACGCTGCAGCAGCTCAGCCGTCACCCATAGCCGCGATCAGAGCCTTGGCCAAAGGCAGTGGCGAATATCCCAACCGTGACGGCGTCAGCCCCAAACGCACCACGACCAAATCCTGCGAAGGAAAAATGCCTACGGATTGGCCGTCATGGCCCTGCAGCCAGACGGTGTCCTCGAATTGCGGCTCACCACGTGGGCCGTCCAGCCACATGTGCCCTTTGGCATAAGCCCCGTCTGAGGTCGCGACGGGTTCAAACATCCAATCGGTGTAGCCTTCGGGCAAGATCTGCTGCCCTTTCCAAACACCGCCTTGCAGCAGAAACTGCCCAAAGCGCGCCCAGTCGCGCGCGGTGGCGTACATGTAGCTTGAACCCACGAATGTATCTGCCCCATCGGTCTCCATCACAGCTGAGTGCATGCCCAGAGGGTCGAATAATGCGGTGCGGGGGTAGCCGAGGTCGCCCTCTTCAAGCTGGCCCTGCCACACCCGCGACAGAACTGTGGACGTGCCCGAGGAATAGCTGAACTCGGTCGCGGTGGGATAGGCGGCGGGGCGTCCGACGGCGAAATCGACCATGTCATCCTTGAGATACAGCATCCGCGTTACGTCCGAGACGTCGCCATATTCCTCATCCCACTGCAAGCCGCTGGACATGGCAAGCATATCCTCGACTGTGATGTCGCGGCGCGAGTCCCCGGCCCAATCTGGGAAGACGTCCGTAAGATCATCGCCCAGCGCCATGTCGCCCGACTGGATCAGCGTACCAATTAGCCCCGCAGTGATCGTTTTGGTCATCGACCACCCCAGCAAAGGGGTTTCGGCATCAAAGCCATCAGCATAAGCCTCGGCAATGATGCGCCCGTCTTTGGCCACCACAACAGCGCGGTAGCCCTCGCCCAGTAAGGAAGGGTCCGACAAAACATCAGTCAGCGTGGGGTTCTCGGACAGAACCACCTCATTTCCTTGCGGCCAAAGACCGTTGGGTACTGGCGCGGGTTCGGGTAGCGTGTGATCTGACAGATTTGCCGCATGAACGTTGGTGCACCCCAAACCGGGACGATACTGGGATGTGGCCGGAGCGAAGACGCCAAACATCCGCGCCTCAACCGATTGGCCCTGTTCGTCGACGCTGACCGAAACCTGCTTCAGCAAGGGATGTCCCGGCGCCTGAACATCGCTTTGCAACACAGTCTCTGCATCGCGCCCGGCCAGGAACACGTTCGAACAGACGATCTTGGCGGAATAGTTGGTGCCCACTTTCAACAGATCCGGTGGCGCGATCCACAGGTAACCACCTGCTGCGACAAAAGCCAATGCCAACGTCCCAACCGCGTATTTTAGAACCTTCCCGAACATGCGCCCCCTTCGGACCTAAGCGGCCCGCCCCTTTTTTCCCACTTGACCAGAAGGTTTCACCACGACGGGCGCCGCGCCACCGTTACGTTGCGTTCTTGATCTCTGTCTCGTCCGAGAGCTGCGTGGGGCTGTATATCGTAAACAGCTCTTTCGGTTCGTTCACACCGCGCAACATGTAGCGCCCGACCGAAATCAGTTCCTGGCTGCAAGGTTGTGCGGCGCGGGCGACGTCGTCGGAGACGAGAATCCTCTGGCCCAACGACCGATGCATCCCGGCAATCCGGGCCGCCTGATTCACCGCAGGGCCAATCACCGTGAAATCCAGGCGGGTTTCCGAGCCGATATTGCCATAAAGGATCTCACCCGAATGCAGCGCCAGGGTGAAATTTGCCACCCTCTGCCCATCTGCCAGTCGTCGCGCGTTCAGCTCTTCCATCCGGCTTTGCAACATGGCGACGGCTGCGAGAGCCGCACGGGCATCAGCGTCGCTCTCTCCCACATCAAACATGGCCATCAGCCCGTCACCCATGAACTTTAGAATGTTGCCGCCATTGTCGTGCACCACACCCACGGCAACGGCCAGATAGTCGTTCAGCATGTCGATGATCTCGTGACCCGGCATATCCTCAGACAGGGTGGTGAACCCTTCGAGATCGAAATTCCAGATCACCGCATCAATCTGCTGCAATGAACCGCGACGGATTTCGCCAGAGAGGACGCGCCGCCCCGCATCACGTCCCAGGTAGACGCGCATCAGATCCTTGGCCATGGTCTGGTTCTTGGCGGATTTCAACGCAAGCCCAAGATGCGGCAGAGCGACATGAATTTTCCCCAGATCGCTGTCATGAAAACCGGTCGGGGCGTCACTGGTCCAGGACATCAGCACTCCGTCACCGATCTTTTTCTCACCCGCCGGGCGCACCTGATCGGAGCGTTCAAACGAAACACCCGTTGCATAGTAATCCGTCGCCCCGATCTCTCGCAGGTCATTCAGCAAGGGGAAACGGCTTGGTTCGTTCTGGTCCACCAGTCGAACGCGCAGGTCATCCATGTCTTCATGCAAAAGCGCATAGAGAGGGCTGCGTTGCCAGACCTCGCTTGGGGTGTCGGTGTTTGCGAACCGCTCAGATTCCCCGCCGGAATCCCGATACCAGCTATAGCCAGTGCCGCCATAAAGCGGATGCAGCGTCGACTGCGCCGCGTGGAACCGCATCAGGGGAAGGCCTAGATCAATCAGGCGGTTGCAAAAGCCGTCAAGCAATTCTTCCTGACCAGCCCCTTCTAGCCCTTTGGAAACAAGCCAGTCGATAAGGTCAAAGATGGGATCTGAAGAGGTCATGGAACTGTCCGTCAAAGTACTGCCCTGAATGTGGGCTGCGTGATGGAAATTACCAGACCCTAAGCCATCCCTGCCAGCCGTCGCAGCATTTTCCTCAGCATGGCGGCCTCTTCTTCCGAGAATGCGCCCGCCAGTTTCCCATCATAGCGCTCTGCGATACCGCTCAGTTCACGATAGACGGCCTGACCGGCGGGCGTCAGCGTCAGCCATTCGACCCTTCGGTCATCCTCATCCCTTGTGCGCTTGAGGTAACGGCTTTGTTCCAGCTTGTGAACCGCGCGGCTGATCTTGGTTTTGTGCAGTTTCGCGCGCTTGCCAATCTCTTTCGCGGTCAGAGTGCCGAAGACACCCAGATGAAACAGCACCCGCCATTCGCTGCGCAGCATGCCATAGCGTTCCTTGTAGAGGCGCTGAAACTCCAACGAGGCTGCCTCAGCTGCCTGATTCAATAGAAACGGCAAAAAAATCTGCAGATCAAAATCATCTTTTTCTTGGGACATGCTTGTTAGTTACAAAAACAACTAATAATTCACAAGCAGAAAACCGAGGAGTTCAAGATGACCAACAAGGCTGAACCGCATGGCCTGACGCAGGCTGTCACACCTGTAGGAACGCGTCCCGGCTACATGCCTGGCTTCGGCAATGACTTTGAGACCGAGGCCCTGCCTAGCGCCTTGCCGCAGGGCATGAACAGCCCGCAGCGCTGTAACTATGGCCTCTATGGCGAACAGCTCAGCGGCACGGCCTTCACGGCCAACCCGCCCGAGCGGACGTGGTGCTATCGAATTCGCCCGTCGGTCAAGCACTCGCATCGCTATGAGAAAATCGACCTGCCCTACTGGAAGTCCGCGCCTTGTATCGACCCCGATGTAATCAGCCTGGGCCAGTATCGCTGGGACCCGGTTCCGCATTCTGATACCTCTTTGACCTGGCTAACCGGTATGCGCACCATGACGACCGCGGGGGATGTGAACACGCAGGTCGGCATGGCCAGCCATGTCTATCTGGTCACCGACTCGATGGTGGATGACTATTTCTTCTCGGCCGATTCCGAGCTTCTGGTGGTTCCGCAAGACGGTCGTCTGCGTTTTGTGACTGAGCTGGGGATCATTGATCTGGAGCCACAGGAAATCGCGATCCTGCCGCGCGGGTTGCTCTACCGTGTTGAAGTGCTGGAAGGTCCAGCACGCGGATTTGTCTGTGAGAATTACGGGCAGAAATTCGAACTGCCAGGGCGCGGACCGATCGGCGCCAATTGCATGGCCAATCCGCGCGATTTCAAAGCACCCGTCGCGGCGTTCGAGGACCGAGAGGTGCCTTCAACCGTGACGATCAAATGGTGTGGGCAGTTCCACGTCACTCAGATCGGTCATAGCCCGCTGGACGTGGTGGCCTGGCACGGTAACTATGCGCCCTACAAATACGACCTACGCACCTATTGCCCAGTCGGAGCGATCCTGTTCGACCACCCGGATCCGTCGATTTTCACCGTCCTGACAGCCCCTTCGGGCCAGCCCGGCACGGCCAATATCGACTTTGTCCTGTTCCGTGAACGCTGGATGGTGGCCGAGGATACGTTCCGCCCGCCGTGGTACCACAAGAACATCATGTCCGAGCTGATGGGCAATATCTACGGCCAGTATGACGCCAAACCGCAGGGCTTTGTTCCCGGCGGCATGAGCCTGCACAACATGATGATCCCGCACGGCCCGGATCGCGAAGCGTTCGAAAAAGCCTCAAACGCAAATCTGGGGCCGGACAAGCTGGACCACACCATGTCCTTCATGTTCGAAACCCGCTTCCCGCAGCATCTGACCGCCTTCGCCGCGACCGAGGCGCCGCTGCAAGACGACTATATTGACTGCTGGGCCTCGCTTGAGAAAAAGTTCGATGGAACGCCCGGAAAGAAATAACCTGCCATGAGCTTTGATATCTGGATCACCTATGTCGCCACCGTCCTGCTGCTGATGAGCACACCGGGGCCGAGCCAGCTTCTGATGCTGTCGAACTCGGCCACCAACGGGCTGCGCCGGGGCGTGTTCACGGCTGCTGGTGATCTGACGGCGAACCTGTTACAGATGTTGGCAGCGGGTCTCGGGCTTGCCGCGATTATTGCGGCCTCGGGCACCGCGCTGGCTGTGATCAAATGGTTGGGTGTCGCCTATCTGGTCTTTCTCGGCATCAAAGCGATTGTCAAAGCCAAACCTCAAACAGCGCAAACCGCGCAGCTGGCCAGCCGCAAAACCTTGTGGATGCAGGGCTTCATCACCTCAGCCGCCAATCCCAAAGCAGTGGTGTTCTTTGCTGCACTGTTTCCGCTGTTCATCGATGGCGCGCTGCCATTCTGGCCGCAATTCGCGATCCTCTCGGCCACCTATCTGACCCTGGACGGGTTGTTTCTGACCGCCTACGGGGCCAGCGCAAGTTGGCTTGCGACGCGGCTCAAAGGGTCTGCGCGGCTGTGGCTGGATCGCGCAGGTGGCGGGTTCATGATTCTGGCTGCCGTTCTGCTGGGGCTGAAGTCCCTGCGAGACGCTCAATAAACCAAGACAAGGATCAAAAAATGCCTTTGCTGAAATCCTGGGTCGCTTCGGCCAATGATGCGACCCATCCATTTCCGTTGAACAACCTGCCCTACGGGGTCTTTGCCCATGGCGATGAGGAGCCCAGATGTGGCGTTGCAATTGGGGACATGATCCTCGATGTCACCACCGCCGAGGCTGAAGGGCTCATCACCCTGACCGATGAGCCGCTATTTGACCTGCCCTTTTGGAACCCACTGATGGAGCAAGGCCCCGCCGTCTGGGCCGCCCTACGCGAACGCCTGACGGCGCTTTTGTCCGAAGGCACGGCGGAGCAAGAGGCGGTGGAGCCCCTGCTGGTGCCGCAAAGCGCGGTTGTCATGCACATGCCCTTCGCGGTCAGCGAATACACCGATTTCTACGCCGGCCGGCATCACGCCTTCAACGTGGGCTCGATGTTCCGCGACCCCGAGAACGCGCTGCCTCCGAACTGGCTTCATATTCCCATTGGGTATAATGGCCGGGCATCGTCGGTCGTGGTGTCGGGTACGGATATCCGGCGCCCGTGGGGGCAGCTGAAGTCGCCCGATCAGGACAAACCCGCCTTCTTGCCCAGCCGCCGCTTCGACTTTGAGCTTGAGATGGGGGCAATCGTTGGCACTCCGTCCGACGGTCCGATCTCGGTGCAGCAGGCGGATGATCATATCTTTGGCTACGTGCTGCTGAACGACTGGTCCGCCCGAGACATTCAGGCGTGGGAATATCAGCCCCTCGGGCCGTTCCAAGCCAAGGCCACGGCCACATCAATCAGCCCATGGATCGTGACCAAACCGGCGCTGGAGCCCTTCCGCTGTGACACACCCGAACGCGAATTCGAGTTGCTGGATCACCTGAAGGATTGTGGCCCGATGCTCTATGACCTTGCGCTTGAGGTGACGCTGGCCCCCGAAGGGCAGGCTGCGACCACAATCACCCGCACGAACTACAGCGAAATGTACTATTCCGCCGCGCAACAATTGGCCCATCACGCCAGTTCAGGCTGCCCGATGAACACCGGTGATCTGCTGGGGTCCGGCACGATTTCTGGTCCGACGCGCAATACCCGAGGTTCGCTGCTGGAACTCAGCTGGGGCGGCAAGGACCCGTTGAGTCTTGAGACCGGTGAGGCCCGCAGCTTCCTTGAAGACGGAGACACGCTCACCCTGTCCGGCTCTGCGCGGGGGGATGGCTACACAATCGGGTTCGGGACTTGCCATGGCACTGTACTACCGGCGCTGGAAGACCCTTTCAAACCCTGAGCCGTGCCGCACAGCACCTGTGTGCCGGTGTTGGTAGGATTGAGGACCAAGACCGCCTAGGTTGGTTGCATCCAAGCAATGAGGCCCCCGATGTCTGAGATCACCGGCTATCACGCCCATGTCTATTTCGACGCTGACACACAGGATTTAGCGCAACACATCTGCGAAGAGGCCGCCCGCCTCTTCCCGGTGCAAATGGGACGCATGCACGCGCGCCCGGTTGGCCCGCATCCGAGGTGGAGCTGCCAGCTGGGCTTTGCCGCCGACGCGTTTGATCAAGTCATTCCGTGGTTGATCCTCAACCGGCAGGGCCTGACGATCTTCACACACGCTGAGACCGGCGATCACCTGGCCGACCACCGGGATCACGCCTTGTGGATGGGAGAGCTTTTGGACCTGGACCTGTCGATTTTCGACAAGGCCTAGCCCAACGCCCGCGCCTGATCCCGCAGCACGAACTTCTGAACCTTGCCCGTGGATGTCTTGGGCAAAGTCCCAAACACCACGGTCTTGGGCGCTTTGAAATGGGCCATGTTGTCCCGGCAGAACGCAATCAGATCGGCCTCGGTTGCGCTGGCCTCAGGCTTTAGCTCAACGAAAGCACAAGGTGTTTCACCCCATTTCTCATCCGGGCGGGCAACCACTGCGGCCTCCATAACCGCAGGGTGCTTGTAAAGAACCCCCTCAACCTCGACAGATGAGATATTCTCACCACCCGAGATAATGATGTCCTTTGATCGGTCTTTCAGCGCGACATAACCATCGGGGTACATCACCCCCAAATCGCCCGAGGCAAACCAACCGCCGTTGAACGCCTTGTCGGTGGCATCGGGGTTCTTGAGGTAGCCTTTCATCACCACATTGCCCTGCATGAAGATCTCTCCCATGGTTTCGCCATCGGCGGGCACAGGCTCCAGCGTTTCGGGATCGGCAACCATCAGGCCCGAGAGCGCCGAATAGCGCACGCCCTGACGCACCTTGAGGGCGGCCCGTTCGGCTGGGTCCTTCTGGTTCCATTCATCCTTCCATGCGCAGACGACTGAAGGGCCGTAGGTCTCTGTCAGGCCGTAGACATGGGTCACCTCGACGCCCATTCCCTCCATCGCTTCGATTACGGCGGCGGGCGGCGGGGCACCTGCGGTCATTACCTTGATCTGGTGGTCGAAATCTTTCAGGTGGTCAGGAGCATGCGCCAGCATGTTCAAAACGATGGGCGCGCCGCAGAAATGGGTGACTTTCTCCTCCCGGAAGGCGGCATAGATCGGCTCGGCCCGAACCGCACGCAAGCAGACCGAGACCCCGGCATTCAGCGCCATGGCCCAGGGGAAACACCAGCCATTGCAGTGGAACATCGGCAGGGTCCATAGGTAGACCGAGTGTTTGGGCATTCCCCAGTCCAGCAGGTCGGACTGCGCGTTCAGGGCCGCGCCCCGGTGATGATAGACCACGCCTTTAGGGTTGCCGGTCGTGCCAGAGGTATAGTTGAGCGTAATCGCATCCCACTCATCCGCGGGCAGATACCAATCGAACTCCGGATCGCCTTCGTTCAGCAGGGCGTCATAGGTCAGGCTGCCAAGGCGTTCGCCACCATCAAAGCTAGGATCTTCGATATCGATCACCAGAAGGTCATGATCGACCTGCGGCAGCGCCTCTTTGACGACGGCGGAAAACTCGGGGTCGACCAACAGCACCTTGGCCTCGGCGTGGTTGAGGATGAATGCGATGATCGGCGCATCGAGGCGCGTGTTGATCGCGTTCAGCACAGCGCCGGCCATGGGAATGCCAAAATGGGCCTCATAGAGCTCAGGGATATTGGCGGCGATGATCGAGACGGTATCGCCCTTGCCCACCCCACGGGCCGTCAGGGCGCTGGCCAGACGGCGGCAGCGCGCATAGGTCTGTGCCCAGCTATAGCGAAGCTCTCCATAGACGACGGACGGGTAGTCGGGATACACCGCCGCCGTCCGTTCGATGAAGCTGAGCGGGGATAGCGGCGTGTAATTCGCACGGTTCTTATCCAGATGACGCTCATACATATTGGCTGCTTGCATCCGCCAACCCTCCCAATTCGCGTGTGTCGCCACATGACCATAAACACAAGGCCGTGACCATCTTGTAGAAATACGACAACTGGCGGGGCTCTGGCGATACGCTATGATGACATCTGGCCCTATATTCGCGACCCCATTCGCGGTGATCTGGGCCATCGCATTTACTTGCTATCGTGGGACCAATCCCACAATCTGCACACCGCATCAGACTGAAAGGACATGTCATGGACGGCACGTTCAACGAAAACGATCTTTCCCGCGTGGTCGAGGCCGACCGCGCCCATATCTGGCACCACCTGATCCAGCATAAGCCCTTTGAAACAAACGATCCCCGCATCATTGTCGAAGGCAAAGGTATGCGTGTCTGGGACCAGAAAGGCAAAGAGCATCTGGATGCGGTCTCTGGCGGCGTATGGACGGTGAATGTCGGCTACGGCCGCGAATCCATCTGTAAGGCGGTCTATGACCAGCTTATGAAGCTCTGCTATTTTGCGAATTCGGCAGGGTCGATTCCCGGTTCTATCTTCGCGGAAAAGCTGATCGAAAAGATGCCAGGCATGAGCCGGGTTTATTACACCAACTCGGGCTCCGAGGCGAACGAGAAAGCCTTCAAGATGATCCGTCAGATCGCGCATAAGCGCTATGGCGGCAAAAAGACCAAAATCCTGTATCGCGATCGCGACTATCACGGCTCGACTCTGGCGGCGATGTCAGCGGGTGGTCAGGATGAGCGCAACGCGCAATACGGCCCGTTTGCTCCGGATTTCGTGCGTGTTCCCCATTGCATGGAATACCGCAAGCACGAACTTAACGGCGCGCCGGAGGAAAACTTTGGCGAGTGGGCCGCCGACCAGATCGAAGAGGTTATCCTGCGCGAAGGGCCAGACACCGTTGGGGCGCTTTGCCTTGAACCGGTAACCGCAGGTGGCGGTGTGATCGAAGCACCCGAAGGCTACTGGCAGCGCGTTCAGGAGATCTGCAAGAAATACGACGTGCTGCTGCATATTGATGAGGTCGTGTGCGGCGTCGGTCGGACAGGTACGTGGTTCGGCTACCAACAGTATGGCGTGAAGCCTGACTTTGTCACCATGGCCAAAGGTGTTGCCTCGGGCTATGCGGCCATCGCCTGCCTGGTCACCACCGAAGAGGTCTTTGACATGTTCAAAGACGACGCGGCAGATCCGATGAACTACTTCCGTGACATCTCAACCTTCGGAGGCTGCACCGCTGGCCCGGCGGCTGCGATCGAGAATATGCGCATCATCGAGGATGAGAACCTGCTGGGCAACTGCGTCGACATGGGCGATCGCATGATGGGCAACCTCCAAGCGCTGATGGAGAAGCACAAGGTCATCGGCGATGTGCGCGGTAAAGGTCTGTTCCTGGGCGCTGAACTGGTTGCAGACCGCACCACACGTGAACCGATGGATGAAAAGAAGGTACAGGCCGTTGTGGCAGACTGCATGACGCAGGGTGTCATCATCGGCGCGACCAACCGCTCGCTGCCGGGTCGTAACAACACGCTGTGCTTCTCGCCTGCGCTGATCGCGACGGCGGATGATATCGACCAGATCACTGATGCGGTCGACGGCGCGCTGGGGCGTGTGTTCGGCTAAAGAATGAAAACCGGGAAACCGGGCGATCCAGCGCCGGTTTCCCGACCTCTGGGCCGCAAGGCTTTTTGCGAACCAGACGATCAGACACACCTCTTGCTCTTGCGTTTTAACCGGCGCAGACTTGCACGCAGAGGAGTGTACCATGACACCCAAAACCTCAGACACGGACCCGTCGGACGATATGGCTTCGCCGCAAGGTGCAGCGCTCAAGGTCAACACAGTAAGTGCGCAGGACATCAAAGACTCGCTGAAGGCGGGCGTGGCAGACTTTCTGGCCCGCCCTGTCATGAGCGGGTTTTTCGGCCTGTTCTACGCCGTTTTTGGCCTTGTCTTTGTGTGGTGCCTGATCTGGCTCGGCAAGGTCTGGATGATCATTCCGGCCATTGTGGGCTTTCCACTGGTCGCGCCCTTTGCCGCTGCCGGGCTGTATGAAATGTCCCGACGATTGCAGAGCGGGGAACAGTTCGGCTGGTCCGATATCCTGACGGTGATGGCCAATCAACGCAAACGCGAGATGGGCTGGATGGCCTTTGTCACCCTGTTCATTTTCTGGGTGTGGGTCTATCAGGTGCGCCTTTGGTTGGCGATCATCCTGCAGAATGCCTCCTTCTCGGATTTTGGCGGGTTTCTAAACACCGTCTTCTTCACGCCTGCGGGCTGGACGTTTCTGGCCATTGGCACCTTTGTCGGCGCGGGCCTTTCGGCCGTGCTGTTTTCGGTCACCGTCGTCGCTATGCCGCTGCTTCTGGATCGAGAAACCAACTTTGTATCAGCCATGCTTACCTCGATCCGAGTTGTTACCGAGAACCCAGTGGTGATGCTGGGGTGGGCAGCAATCATCTCGGTAACCATGCTGCTCTCGCTGATCCCAGCCTTTCTGGGCCTGATCTTCACCCTGCCGATCCTTGGCCACACCACGTGGCACCTGTATCAGCGCGCCGTTCCTCCGGCCGAGGACTGAACGGGACCCCTTTAAGGGATAGGCACATCCGAAACAAAAAAGACCGCCCCAAATGGGACGGCCCTTTGTTCACTGTCTCTCTTTTCAGAGATCAGGCAGCCAGAGCGGCCTGAGCTTTGGCGACGATCGCACCGAACGCTTCCGGTTCGTGTACGGCCAGGTCAGCCAGAACTTTGCGGTCCACTTCGATACCGGCCAGGTTCAGGCCGTTGATGAAGCGGGAATATGTCAGAGCCTCGTCATGCGAACGGACAGCAGCGTTGATACGCTGGATCCACAGCGCGCGGAAGTTGCGCTTGCGGTTCTTACGGTCGCGAGTTGCATACTGGTTGGCCTTGTCTACGGCCTGACGTGCAACTTTGAAGGTGCTCTTACGGCGGCCATAGTAACCTTTGGCGGCCTTGATGACCTTCTTGTGACGGGCGTGAGTTACGGTTCCACCTTTAACGCGGGACATCTCTTAATCTCCTCTTAGCGGTCGTAGGGCATGTAGCCCTTGACGATCTTGGCGTCGGGGGCGGACAGGGTGGTGTTGCCACGGGCGTCGCGGATGAACTTCTTGGTCCGCTTGATCATGCCATGCCGTTTGCCGGCCTGGCCAGCAAGGACCTTACCGGTCGCAGTCACCTTGAAGCGCTTCTTGGCGCTCGACTTGGTCTTCATCTTAGGCATTTCCGTCTCCTTTCAGGGTTCGGTACTAAACGCGACTCGGCATGCCATCTCGGCCGGTCACGCGATCAGATGCGCCGTTTACGCAAGTTCGGTCATACTCGCAAGGGGGTTTGGCCCAGAATCTGCGCTTTTCGCAGCAGCTCAGGCACCGGGGCAGCACAGGACCGCCCCGGTGAAGTGTTTAGTGGCTGAATTTGCGGATTTCGCCACTCTTCAGACGTTCGGAGTAGGACGCCAGCTCCTGACGCACCACTTTCATCAGGAAGTAGAGTGCAAAGACGTTCACTACCGCCATCGCAAAGATCGCCGCATCCGAGAAATCGATGACCGGGCCAAGGTTGGCCGCAGCACCGATGACAACGAAGATGCAGAAGATGATCTTGAAGACCAACTCTTTGGTGTGACCTTCGCCGAACAGATAGGTCCATGCCTTTAGGCCATAGTAGGACCAGCTGATCATGGTCGAAAAGGCAAACAGAACCACGGCAATCGCCAGTATGAACGGGAACCAGCTGAACGCGCTGCCGAAGGCCGCCGAGGTCAGGCTGACGCCGGTATTGCCATCGACCGTTGCAATCGCGTTGCCCGCCTCGTTCAGCATGTAGTTGCCGGTCGCCGGATCAACGATCAGCTGCTGGGTGATGATGATCACCAGCGCAGTCATTGTACAGATCACAACCGTGTCGATGAACGGCTCAAGCAGCGAGACAAAGCCCTCGGTGATCGGTTCTTTGGTCCGTACGGCTGAGTGCGCAATCGCTGCGGAACCCACACCCGCTTCGTTCGAGAACGCCGCACGACGGAAGCCCTGGATCAGCGCACCGACCATACCGCCAGCAACGCCGAGGCCGGTAAATGCACCTGCGAAGATCTGACCGAAGGCCCAGCCGATCTGGTCTGCATGCATCAGGATGATGACCAGCGCCGCCAGCACGTACATGACACCCATGAACGGCACGACCTTTTCGGTCACGCGCGCAATGGATTTCAGGCCACCCACGATCACCGCAAAGACGATGCCCGCAAAGACCAGACCTGTGATCCAGCCCGGATAGTCTCCGACAATCCCGGCAATCTGCTGGTGCGCCTGATTGGCCTGGAACATGTTGCCCCCGCCCAATGCGCCAAGGATACAAAAGATCGAAAACAGCACGGCCAAGATCTTGCCGCCCGGCAAACCCAGCTCGGAAAAGCCCTTAGACATGTAATACATCGGGCCGCCCGAAACGGTGCCGTCTTCATATTCGTTGCGGTACTTAACACCCAACGTACATTCGGTGAATTTTGACGCCATGCCCAGCAAGCCTGCGACGATCATCCAGAATGTAGCACCCGGTCCACCGATCCCTATCGCAACTGCCACGCCGGCGATGTTCCCAAGACCAACAGTCCCCGACAGCGCGGTGGCAAGGGCCTGAAAATGGCTGACCTCACCCGCATCATTGGGGTCGGAGTAATCTCCTTTAACCAAGCTGATCGAATGTCCGAAGAATCGGAATTGCACAAATGCAAAATAGAGCGAGAACACAGTGGCCGCGACGACCAGCCACCCCACGATCCATGGGAAACCAGTGCCCGGAAACGGCGCGAAGATAAAGCTAACGAAGGGGCCGGTAAAATCCGCGAAAGCCTGATTGATCTTCTCGTCCAGACCGGGCGCCTCTTGCGCGAAAGCGGGGCCAGACATCAGAGCCATGGTCGCACCAAGGCCCAGTTTTTGAAGCATATTCATCCTAATCCCTCCGCTCAGTTCACGACCGTGACAGGCACGTCGGCATGCATGACCAAGTTCTGAGTCGAGCTTCCAAACAGCCGTTTCTTGAACCCATCCGCCGAGGCGCGGCCGACGATGATCTGAGTGCCGCCGTTTTCGACCGTGATCGCGTTCAGCGTCTCGGCCACGTCGCCATGGCGCACGATGCCGTGCGCTTCGAACCCATCGGCCTTTAGCGCCTCAACCGTAGGGGCAATGATCCGCGAGGTGGCCAGTTCGACCTCTTCCTCGCGCCGCTTGTGCCGTTGGGCGTTTTCTTCCGGTGTTTGGAAAGTGAAAGGGGACCATTCGATGACATAAACAACCAGCATTTCGCATGAGCCAATCCGCCCGGCCAAATCCTTGGCAAAGGCGATAGCGCGCTCTCCGGTTTCTGTCCCGTCCAGTCCAATGACAATCTTTGTTGTCATGACGTTCCTCCATTTTTTTTCTGGTTTGACCGGGACCCGTGCCCCCGGTAGGGCGACCGGAACCTGGAACTATCTGAGATGATCGCCCTAAGGTTCAGTATCCGGCAAAATCACCAAAAAACAGAGGTATTTTTGCTGGATACAACCCTACGGGCATCTTCCCCTTGAAAACAAACAAGAAAAGCCGCCTAAAAATTAGGCGGCTTGAGAGTTCTCAATATGATCCTTCCTGAAATCCGGGCGAACTCATCCCGGATCGGTGTTGTAAATCAGACGCTCGTCACAAGGGGCAATACGCAGAATATTGGTGGTTCCGGGGACATTGAACGGAACGCCTGCGGTAACAACGATCTGGTCGCTCTCGGCGGCGAAGCCCCCTGCGCGCGCGGCGCGGGCCGCATTGACCACGGCCCCTTTGAACCGCTCAAGCTCGGGCGTCATCACACAGTGGCAGCCCCAGCTCAGGCACAGGCGGCGGGCAGTTCCCGTCGCTGGCGTCATGGCGATGATCGGCACACCGGGTCGTTCGCGCGCAGTCAACAACGCAGTGGTGCCGCTTTGGGTGAAACAGCAGATCGCTTTGATGTCGGTCTTTTCCGCGATCTCGCGCGCAGCTGCGACGATGCCGTCCGCGATGGTCGACCCTTTGGCAGTCCGCGAGGACGCGATGATCTGCGTGTAGGTCGGGTCGGCTTCGACCTCGATGGCGACCTTGTTCATGGTCTGCACGGCCTCGATCGGGTAAGAACCGGCCGCAGATTCCGCGCTGAGCATGATGGCATCCGTGCCTTCGTAGATCGCGGTCGCAACATCCGAGACCTCGGCGCGGGTTGGCATCGGGCTTTCGATCATGCTCTCCAGCATCTGGGTCGCCACGATCACCGGTTTAGCCGCGCCACGGCACTTGCGAACCAGACGTTTCTGGATCGGGGGCACAGCCGAAACCGGCAACTCAACCCCCAGATCGCCACGGGCCACCATGATCCCGTCTGAGGCGTCGAGAATATCGTCAAACGCCTCTACCGCTGCAGGCTTTTCGATCTTCGACAGGATCGACGCCCGTCCATCCGCCAGCGCACGCGCCTCGAACACGTCTTTGGCCCGCTGCACAAAGCTGAGTGCCAACCAATCCACACCCAATTGGCACACAAACTCAAGATCGTCCCGATCCTTGGCCGACAAGGCTGCCAGTGGCAGCAGCACATCGGGCACGTTCACACCCTTGCGGTTCGAGATCGTCCCGCCGACCTCAACCGTGCAATTGGCGAAATCCTGGCCGCAATCCTGCACAGTCAGACGAATCTTACCGTCATTGACCAGCAGCCGCGCGCCGGGTTCGAGCGCCGCAAAAATCTCGGGATGTGGAAGGCAGACACGGTTGATGTCTCCGGCCTCGGGGTCGAGGTCCAGCCGGAACGCAGCACCCTCTACCAGTTCTTCCGCACCATTGGCAAAAACCCCAACACGCAGCTTCGGGCCTTGAAGATCGGCCAGAATCGCGATCGGGCTGTCCAGATCCTTTTCCACCTGACGAATAATGCGATGCCGTTCGCGGATCTCGTCATGGCTGCCATGGCTCATGTTCAGGCGAAAGACGTCGGCCCCGGCCTCATGCAAAGCCCGGATGGTGTCATAGTCATTGGACGCCGGTCCCAGCGTCGCCACGATTTTTACATTTCTAAGGCGTCGCACTGGTTTCGCTCTCCTCAATCCCACGGTGATGCGGCAATGTTACCGCAAACAGTATGTGGGTGGTTATTGCGCAATTCCCTTTTGGAAGCAACTGCCATACACCTGCCGCAAACTTGATGACAGGCACATGACATACACTCCGTTTTTTATCCATGGCGAGGATCGCCCGTCTCGATGGCTGATCACCTGCGATCATGCGACCAACACCGTCCCCCCCGAAATCAACGGCGGGGATCTGGGATTGCCGCGCGAAGATATGGAACGCCACATCGCCTATGATGTCGGCGCCTACGAGGTCTCGAAACATCTGGGCGAGATCCTGAACGCGCCGGTCATCGCAGCCAATTTCTCGCGCCTTGTGATTGATCCGAACCGAGGTGAGGACGACCCGACCCTACTAATGAAGCTCTATGACGGTTCGATCATTCCCGGCAATCGCCACGCTGATGCGGCCGAGCGCGAACGGCGTTTGGACATGTGCTACCGCCCTTATCACGACGCGCTTGGACGGCTGGCCGCCTTACCCCATGCGGTGATCGTGTCTATGCACTCTTTCACCCGCCAACTCCGCGGTCGGGAACCACGGCCTTGGCATGTTGGCGTTCTGCACACCCCGGATGAGCGCTTCTCACGCCCTCTGATCAACCGCCTGATGGCCGAAGACGATCTGTGCGTCGGCGTGAATGAGCCCTATACCGGCGTTCTGCCCGGCGATGCCATCGACACGCATTGCACCTCACATGGTCGACCAAATGCATTGATCGAACTGCGCAATGATCTGATCGCGGATCACGCAGGGCAACGGGCCTGGGCCGAAAGGCTTGCCGTAATCCTACAGGATGCACTATCTGACAGCGGCCTTTGATCGCACGTTATTGTGAGCTGCACCTTCAACCCCCACTTTGGAGACTGGGAAGGAGGCGACCATGACACAAGAGTTGCCGACAAGTTTTTTTGGCTGGATGGCGATACTGAACATCGCTGTTTTGCTGTTCACAACCGTTATGATGGTGCTGCTACAGGACTGGATTGCAGGGGTTCATGCCAGAATGTTCCAAATGGAGCGGCCTGATGTAAAGCGTGCCTATTTTAGGTATCTGGCCAACTACAAGATCCTCACTTTGATTTTCTGCATCATTCCCTGGCTCGCCTTGAAATTGGCCTAACGCAGTGTCAGTTGAAACACGCACATCAGAGCGTTAATTCGGAAATAGACCGCATCCACTTCTTCGGAGCCAGACCATGGACAAGCAAACCGAAATCGAACTTCAAGCCGCAGCGTTCCGTCGGCTGCAAAAGCATTTGATGGAAGATCGCACCGACGTTCAGAATATCGACATGATGAATCTGGCCGGGTTCTGCCGCAACTGCCTGTCACGCTGGTATCAGGAAGCGGCCAACGACAAAGGCATCGAGATGGGCAAAGACGAAGCTCGTCAGATCTTCTACGGCATGACCATGGATGAATGGAAAGCCAACTACCAGACCGAAGCCAGCCCGGACAAACAAGCCGCCTTCAAGGTCGCGTTTGATGAGAATGTCACGAAAAAGGGCTAAGAACTTGAGACCGCGCGGCCAAACACTTAAGACTGATGAGCAATTCCTATGCGGAAGCACCCCAAAGCACTCTGTGATGCGTGCTCAGGTTTTTCGAGTTTAGGTTGATCTCTGAACAAGCCGTTTCCGCTCGTGATGCTTCCACAGTGCTTTGAGTTGGGTTGTCGCAAATAGAAACACCGCGCGGACGCGGCATTCAAGCTGTTATTATCTGACCCTAAACATTGGTTGCGGTAGTATGATTTGAACCTACGACCTTCAGGTTATGAGATAGCTTACGCTCACCTATACCAACTACGCCGGAAGGCGCGGATTTAATCTATCTTATTGGTATCATTTTTAATTTTGGCGACCAGCACGCCCCGTTTCTACCTCCTACGCCATGAAACGCTTCCCGTTACTTCCACAATGCTTCCATGGGGCGATGACAGCGAAAGGATGAGGGATGCCCAAACTGACCAAACGCGCGGTAGAAGCCTTACCAGTTGAGGCGAAATACTACTTTGTCTGGGACAGCCAGATTGCCGGGTTTGGCGTCCGCGTCATGCCTTCCGGGGCCAATAAACTATAAAGCGCGGTATCGGAAAGATGGACGGACACGGCGTGTTTCCATCGGTCGGCATGGCAAGATCACCGTAGACGAAGCGCGGAAGTTGGCAAAGGAGCTCATGGGACAAGTGGCTAGGGGTGTGAACCCCGCCGAAGAGGTTGCCCAACATCGCCGCGCATCAACGGTTGCGGCCTTGTGTGAGCGGTTCTTTGATACTCACATCAAAGAACACGCTGTAAGCCGTCTACCCAAGGGGAATATCGCAGGGCTAGTGACCTTTTCAAGGATCCAGCCATCGGCAGCTTCAAAGTGGTTGATGTGGAGCGAAAAGACCTTGCCGAACTGCACCACAAATTCCGGGACAACCCCTATCAGGCAAACCGGACATTGGGCGTACTGTCCAAGATGCTCAATCAGTGGAAAAATCTGGGGCTTGCGGCCTAATGGGCCAAACCCCTGTTGCCATGTCGCAAAATACCGCGAAGAGAAACGGGAACGGTTTCTGAGCCAAGACGAGTTGCAACGGCTTGGGCGGGCTTTGACAGACGCGGAACGCGATGGATCGGAGTTGCCCTTTGCTGTCCCCGCCTTCCGGTTGCTGATCCTGACCGGGTGTCGCCTCGGCGAAATCCAGACGCCGCAATGGCCCTTCACTACAGATGCAGGAATGGAGCTTCCAGACACCAAAACAGGCGCGACGCATTCCTCTACTACAAGCGGTCCGAGCGGTTCTAAGCGCCTTGCCACAGCTTCGCGACAACCCTTGCGTCATTTCCGGGGCTAGCTCTGGCCATCGCGCCACCAACCTGCAAAAGCCATGGCGTCGCATACTAAACGGGCTGGGTCTGCACGATGTCCGCATTCACGACCTGTACCATACGTATGCGTCAAATGCCGTATCGTCGGGTGTGCCAATCCAGATGGTCGGGCGATGGCTGGGTCACAGTCAGATTCAGACAACCATGCAGTACGCGCATTTGGCTTATGATCCTGTACAGCGGGCAGCGGAGGAAAACACAGCGCGCTCAATACAATCGTAGGCTCACTGAAACCCAACCATGATCTCCGCCTAGTTAGGTAAAACGCTCGACGCGACCAGCCCCCTAAACGTTTACTTACACGTACTAAATTACGTGTAGCGTCTACGTATAAGGTACATACGAGTTTTCTCCCTTCCCGGGGTATGCGCGGGACCGTGTTTACAACAGGAAGGGAAGACCACAATCCAAGCCGATCTCTCAAATGACCGCTTGGAGCCCAAGGCGGTCATTCAGTTCGAGCGAAACGAGCATAAATTGATCGAAATTCTTTAATGAGTCTGCGGTCCTCAAATTTTCTTTTCGTTGGACTACTTTCGGTACCAGCTTTGTGGCTTGGGCTTCCATTTCACATAGGTTTGGTCGCCAGCTACTCGGTTTCAGATCAGGCTACTGTGACTGGACTGGGAAGACGTCAGATGGAGAATAGGAAGCCGCAGAGATGCGCCTTTCTAACCCCGTCAATTGTAGCATCGAACGATCAAAGAAAAACACGCCGTGTTGCCCAATAAACCAGCCTAATTCTGGTCCGCAATGGCAAGCGCAGTTTTGATCGCCTCCGCAAGTTCTCTAATGGCGAAATTCGGTGTGCTGAGCTGACGAACATGTTCCATAACTTCAAGTCCACGTCGCCATTCCGCACCGCCATAGCCTGCCCGCGCGGTCTCTATGCCTTCAGCGATGTTGCGTGCCCTGAATGACTTGATCAAATATGGATAGTCCGTTCCAAGGTAGAATTCCGCGTCATCTGTTTGCCTGTTGACCAAGATGTTCGCCCCCATAGCCGCGGCGAAGAAGCCCTTGGTGAAAGGCTTTGAAACCTCTCGGCTCGCACTTCGAGGCCGGACACCGTAGTGCATCGGATAGTCAGTCATTTGCTGCAGCGCTTTAGTATAATCACTCTGATCCTTATAAGTTAGAACTTGGACCGCTCGCGGGTCGGGCGGTGCAATCATCTTTCTTGGGTTCCCAAGATAGCCAATTCGAAAATCCGATCTTGAAGCCGCCGAAACAAGAGTAATCCGCGGATCGGCGTGATGGGTCACATGGACAACGGAAGACCCGGAAACACCTTCCTTTGCAAGACGTGTATTTACGCGCCGGCAGCCTACGCGGGACGCAAGTATATGTGCATGGTAAATCCCTAGCTCGTCTGTTTCAGGGACACTGTCTACGTGATCCGAGCACATGCCGGCAGAGGTCTCTCGCAGGGCAATCATGCGATCACGTCCAAGAAGGCGCAGGCTTGTTTGAAGTCCTATGACAACTGCACCTTTAGCATGTCGAACAAATTCTTCATGCTGTTCGGTAAAGCGTGGTTTGGCAAGTGCTACCGTCTCAACTTCATAGGTGTCGGAATACACTTCGGCCAAGAGTGTGGCATTTTGCTGCACTCGAGGCACCACCGATCCTTGATTGCGACGCCAACGTGGAAAGGCGAAAATAACACGCTGTTTCATGGAGTTACGATGGATGCTTCAGGCAAGGCAAGTTCAGGACGGTGCAGGTGTGCTGCTATTGGGAAACTGGCACGTACTTCGTCCAACGCGCTGGAAAAAGGAAGTTGCTCGAAGAAGCGTTCAATACCAAATTCGTCAATTTCCATATCCTGATAGTGCGAAACGATGTCGTCTAGAGACGTCCCAATCTTCAAGTGCGATTGCTTCGGATCTAGGCCAGTGATCGCTAATAGTCCCGTCGGTGCCGCGTCAAAGGCAGTAAGCTTAAGATCGGGCCGGTGTTCCTGCAGTATCGGGATCAATTTCCATACATCGCCTGTCCAAATTTCTGGTAGCGAAGATAGATCGCGGGTCGTCATCTTTGTGTTTCTTGGAAAGCAGTCGTGAACGAAAATCACACCATCGGGAGCCATTGACCGTTCGGTATTCAGCACATCCCTTAACGCGTACTCGAAGAGGTGCATCCCATCGATGAAAGCTACGGAAATTTTCGCGCCCAGCCGTTCAAGTCTCTCATTTGCGAAAAAAGTATCACTTTCCTCTTGATAGAGAAGCATTTCCGGTTTTTTGCCCAAAACTCCAGAAGAAAGTCGAAAATGTGGATCAACCCCGATCGTCTTTCCCTGAACCATGGATAGGATTGTTCCCTCCCTGCAACCAATCTCCAAATACCAATCAAAGATGTACTTGCTGTGAAGCCGGCGAAAGAAACGCCGATAAGGAAAGCCCTTTGCTGGACTAAACATTGAACACACCTTCCAAAAGTTCTAGCGGCGTTGAACCGCAATCGGGCAGATTGGTAACCCGGCTTGCACCGTTCACTCCTTCTAGCGACAATTTAGCTTTTCGAGTGCAAATGCAACTGCTTGAGGACCGGTCCAGCTTAGTTCTTCGAGGCAGGAGCAAAGCGTTCGGCGTTCTCAGCTAGAAAGACACCCTTTACGCCTGAACCGATATCCAAATTTCACCTTTCCATCCCTTTGATGCTCTCAGCGGTTCTTCTTTGACAGTATCAATTTGAAGTCATGCTTGTTATCGAACATATCCTGTTAGGCTAAACGGCCATCGGCTGAAATTGCATGGTCTTGTCGGAGCTGATCCGCGACCTTGTCCCGGAAGTTTTTAACGGAGACTGAAACCCACGGCTACCCGATGAGGCGGTTGATTGACGAAGCCATGGGAGCAGGCGAGCTCCGTCGAGCCGATCAAATCCTCGCAACCAACCAACTCTTGGCGCCAGCAAACAACTTCTTCTTCTGGCCGGAGTTTTTTTAGGCGAGAGTCTGAGTCCCATTGACGTACTGGACGACTGCGGCGTCATGTTTCTGGCGCACTACAAAGCGGACGTTCGATTGGTCACCAGAATTGCAGGTTCGTCCGCATACCAGCCATTTCCAAAGCGTCGAAACTTGGCTGCGTCACTTGTTTCCTTTAGCAGCAAAAATACCGATCACGTCTCGGCAATATTTGCGGTGCACTTACTCAAACTGGACCCTACCCCGAGTAGGTTTTTTTGACCACGCGAAAAAGCTGAGGCTTGCGTGACCGACAGCATGGAGCTTCAAAAGAATTCCCGATGGCGTGCAAATTCTGCAAAAGTGGACACGGCCCCTTATTACACGACTGAATGGAATTCCGCGCTTTCTATGTCAGAGCATGCGCACCATTCAGAAATGGCGTGTGACAGGGTTTGGCCCGAAATTCTAAAAGTCGAGCCGCTCTACCACCGTGACACCTTCTGGAATGGGCCGAGGCGCGTCGCTACGGCAACGCCAGTAGCTACACCGCAGCCTGAGTTTTGACCGTGCGGGGTTGGCAGCGCCGTGCGGGATTTTTGGACCGGATGGGCCCTATAGGGGCTCGGTCCAAAAGGTCCTACACCCCTTTGCTCAAACATCATCAGAAAGACACAGCACCATGCCAAACCGGCCTGCACAGAAAATTCAAAATCGGCCTAATTTCCGCCACCATCAGGGACAGTGACGGCTTTTTCTCCATCGATATGTCCCGCGCTCACAAAACCGATTCCGGTGAACGGCGCAATTCGACTAGCTTCCACCATTCGGACTTACTCGCTAGTATTGCTTCAAGATAAGGTAGCAGCTCTTCTGCGCGGTGCTGCATCTCGACGGTAGTGCCAAGCCAAACGTTGTCAGGCCAGTCGCTTGTTCAATGCGCCATACGACCGACGTTATGCGGAGGCTTGGTTAAAAAGCAGCCAATCCAAATCCGGAGTTTTCTCGATTAGCTTGAAGAGACGTACACGATATCGCAATAACTTGTCACGGTCCTCAAAAACATCAGCCATCGAAGCGTAGAACACGCTCTGTCACTCAACTTTTTCTTGTGCTTCGCGATTCCTTTTGAGCGGCTGCTTCCAGCGGTTTTCACTCATGACACGGGGCTTATGTTTCGGGCCCCAGACGTTCTACCCAACGCGCTTTTCCAAAGTCTCAGCATAACAGTGGTTGCAGGCCTCAGAAACTTTTATTTAGCCCCACCACGGGTTAAACGTATGCGTCGTCCACTCGATCGTAGAATTCGCACCCCTGGAACTTCCTAAATTAAATGAGGCCGTGTTCGCATAGTTCTCCTACTATTGAAAGCTTGAGCAGGAATGGCGCATGATGCCACTTCCGTATTGGCGCTTAGCGCCAAAATACAATCTCTGCGAACACACGGGGAGTTGTCACGAAAGGGGGCAGATACAACGCTTACATTTGAACCTGTGACCTTCAGGTTATGAGGCTGACGAGGTTAGGACGTTAAGCAATTGATCCGGGGATCAATTGTAGTCTGAACGGGCTGTTT
>NZ_JBQFVP010000015.1:0-114812 GCF_056539825.1 Ruegeria sp. B10 | reverse complement strand
TCCCGCACACATGGGCGGCCGAAAAAGCGCTGCCGCAGTTGCAGGAGCACATTGCTACCTTCGAGGAGTTTCCTCCGATCCCCCCAGGAACGCCGGACCCCTACGAACCACCCACTGACTGAAGGGCGGCTTTGCCCCGCATTTTCCGAATTGCCGTCGTTCCCTGCAACTTAACTGAACATCTACTTTGCAGACATTTGCCGACTTTGCCAGTCACCTATTGAGGTAACCCTGCCTTCAACCAACCTTCACGCCAGTTGTTTGCGGAGGCTGGAACAGTGAAGATTGGTATCTGGGTTTCCTGTGAAGCGGCAGTCAAACCCGGGCGCAAAATCTGCAGGTCTTTAACCGCTTTGCGAGCGACTTCTTCATCAGTCAGGTGCCCCAGAGAAGCGATCAGCATGAGATGACTCATGACGAAGCTGGATCGCACTGACAAAGCATCCCGACAAGCTCCAGCCGCTTCCTCATATCGCTCAAGCTGAAAGAGTGCGCTTGCCTGAGCAAGGTAGGCGGCGTGGCGCAACGGATCATGCGGGCTAAGATCGACAGATTGAACCGCGTGTTTCAGAGCCTCCTCCGGCCTATCAAGCAGGCATAGGTTAATGGATGCTAGCATGTGAACTGTTGCAGCGTTTGGATTTTGCTTGAGCGCTTGTTTGAAAACGTCCCGCGCACGCGGCAGGTCTCGCGCGAGCATTGAGATGGAATGCGCCGCATACGCCATTGCGATCCCGTCTGCACGATCGCTCATGAGGACCCGTTCAGCGGCCTTGATAGCTTCCTTTGGTCCCTCACCAATAGGTTCAAGCCCTTGAACCATTCGTTGAATATGCAACCAAGCCAATAGCCCGGATGCGGACGTATAGTCTGGATCACGATCCAGTGCGAGTGTTGTGAGTTGTATGGCCTTGCGGTTGTCTTCGTCCGTCAAAAGATGGAAGTGCGATTGCGCCCGAAGGTACAGTTCGTAGGCTTCCAAATTGTCCGTTGGTTTCGCTCGTGCTCGGTTTGTTTCAGCGTGCCTCAGCGATGGCTCAATCGCTGTCACGACCTCAACGGTGACTTTGTCTTGAAGGTCAAAAATATCATCAAGCACACCGTCAAATCGATCTGCCCAAAGATGGCTGCCGTTTTCTGCATCAATCAACTGCCCTGTAATGCGGACGCGCTGACCTGCACGTCTGACCGAGCCCTCCAGAACATACCGCACCCCAAGAGTGCGCCCGACTTCGCGTATATCTGTGCTTTTACCTTTGAACGTGAATGACGAGTTTCGGGCCAACACCATCAGCCAGCGGAAACGAGACAGCTCTGTGATGATGTCCTCGGTAATGCCGTCTGCAAAAAACTCCTGTTCGGGGTCACCGGACATATTGTCGAACGGAAGTACGGCAATTCCGGGTCTGACATCTGTTGTTGTGGAAAGAATGGCCGAAGTGCCTTTGGGCCAGTGCCAAACACCGATGCGGCGTGTGATGTTCTTCAGCTCTGTTTGCTCACCGCCTTCAA
Organism: Ruegeria sp. B10; assembly: GCF_056539825.1. NCBI lineage: Bacteria > Pseudomonadati > Pseudomonadota > Alphaproteobacteria > Rhodobacterales > Roseobacteraceae > Ruegeria > Ruegeria sp. B10. The sequence continues at coordinate 113,300 of NZ_JBQFVP010000015.1, read as the reverse complement.
AGTGAGATGCATCGCCGCGGTCCAAACTGTTATGCGAGGTGTCTGAGATCAGAACCTGATCCGGCTCGGCCAGCGCTTCGAGACGAGAGGCGACATTGATTCCGTCACCAAAAATGTCATCACCATCCGTGACGACCTCGCCGGTATGAATGCCAATTCGAAGTCTGATACCTTCAGGTTTCTGAGCTGACTGTATTGCGATTGCGCAATCTGCGGCATCTGATGTGGATTTGAACTCGGCAATCCAACCATCGCCCATGCTTTTGATCAGCGTTCCATCATGGTCTTCCAGCAGACACTGAAGCGTTTCTTCACGGAATGATCTGAGCGCTGCAATCGTACCTTCCCGGTCGCGATCCATCAGTGCAGAGTAGCCAACGATATCAGCTGCAAGCACTGTGGTAAGCCTTCTGTCCATTCGTTAACCCCCGTTTCTAGGAACTTAACGCGACGCTCAGGTTCTGTCAGCCCGACAAGGTCACCTTGGGGCTCAGTGGCGACCTCGGTGACAGCGCGGCATCCTGTTATGCCCTATCTAGTCAACTTCGGGTCTTCGTTGTGGGCGTGCATAGCGGATCGGAGGATCAGTTGTGGAAACACAAAACCCACCTGCCATTCGTGCTCTTCGTTCGTCTTGGAAAAAGGGACGCATCGTCGGTCAGAAACGACCTTTGAAACCTAAACACGTCTGGGCAATTCAAGTAAGATTAGAACTCGCAACGAACTATCGCGGCTCGCCTCTCTTTAAAATCGCCATCGCCAGCGAGTTGTGCGGCTGTGACGTGGTGAAGATGAAAGTCGTTTACATCATGGCGTCAGGTTAGATCAACGAGCTGTTTTCGGTGCTACAAAGCAAAACTTAGCAACCGGTCCGCTTAGAGATTTCTGAAGCAATTCAGATCTTAGTCGAGAGGTGGATGGAAGGCGAACTGATGGTCGGGTCTGAATACCTTTGGATAGGGCGTTTCCATGAGTCTATACACATTTCAAAGCGCCAGTATACGCTGACCGTGAGCGCTTGCGCGGCTGCCTTTGCTGCACCTTTCGGCTTGAGTTCACGCCAATGACTGGGAGACGTATGTCAGAGGAACGAACACTTCACTCCCGGTGCCTCGATTCGAACAACGCTTCACCTCATTCATAGTGTGCCTCCAGGCTGCGAGAAATGGTGATGCGTGATCCTTGGCTGGTAAATGTTCTTTCAAAACTTGATTGATCAAGGACAACTGGTGCGCGTGGCGAGCAGGAGCGTCCGAACCGAATGGAGATACTTCGCCTTTTTGACCGAGAGAGCTTCGAAATACGCCGCTTAAAAGAAAGTTTGGGAATGGCTGGGCTCCCTGTCCGAAGCCGCACCGTGACAAGGACGAAAACCTAATGAAGGGCAACTTCCGCGGCCCATTAGCTACGAGCAGCCCAAAGCTGTCGTTGATACATTAGTCCTATTGCTGCGCTGCGGTCCGTCAGAGAAGACATTTGCCGCAGGCGCAATATTGCGAACTGATTTAGAGTGCGAAGCGCACTTTCTGCTGTAGTACTGGCGGATCTTACAGTTGAGTTGCCTGATCAATTACCCAACTGCAGAACTTTCTTGTGTCTTCTCTGTCTGCAGCAGCGTTGATTAAATAGAAATAGTCGCGTTCGATTTCCAAGAATCCTTCCAACTTTATCAAAGTCCCGTCAGCGAGATATGGGTCGACCAATGGGTTTCCCGCCAAAGCGATACCTTGTCCCGCGATCGCGGCCTGCAGCATGTTGATATAGGTATTCATAGCCACGCCGCTGGAGTCCGCTGACAGCACCAAATCGTTGGCTTTAAACCAATGTGGCCAACGCGCCCCAGCCCGATAGATACCAGACAGGTAAAGCAAATTCTCCTTCATCAGATCCATGGGTTCTGACAGAGCAGTACTGGGAGAGTATTTTGGGCTCATCACTGGAAAAATGCGCTCGCGCAACAGCGGAATTACGTTGTCTCCGGTTGGCTTTTCCTTGGAATAACGGATCGCAACATCGACGTTTTCCGCGGCAAGGTCCAGCTTACGATCAGTGACTACAAGGTTCAGTTCAACCTCCGGGAACTGATTGCTGAAATCCACCATACGCGGCATGAGCCAGTAGGTCGCAAAGGCAGTCGTCGTGGTTACTGTCAGTGGGGTATCACCTGACGTCTTTGAGACATTCAGAACGGCGTTTGCAATCTGATGCAAAGCCGGAGCCACCTCAGCCTCCAGCATCCTGCCCGCCAGAGTCAAAGATACTTTTCTGTGGTCCCTGACAAACAGCGTCGTACCAAGTGCTTGTTCAAGCTCGGCAATCTGGCGACTAACCGACACGCGCGTGACGCCCAGCTCTTCTGCCGCACGTGTAAAGTTGGAATTTCTGCATGCTGCCTCAAAGGTTATCAGATGCGGCATCTTAGTAAGTGTTTTGCGAAGATTTACCATAACGTTCTGGTTAACAAACTGGATGGTATTTTGGAACTTCACAACTGCATTCAGATGACAAAAAATTACCCCAAGAGAAGAAACCGGCCAAATAGGCTCTTGTAAATTTCAGGGAGGAAAACATGACAAACTTCTCCAATTTTGCGCGCACCGCAGCGATGACAACCGTGCTTGGACTTCCGGCATTTGCGGCCGATCAGCCCGGCGCAGGTGTTGATGTCTCGCCAATTAAGGGATCGCCCGCCAACGCATGGTTTCAGCATATGGTCGTGCAACAGGGTTTGGAGGCTTTGGGCTACAACGTCGAAGAAACCTTGGAAGCAGATTTCCCGGCTGTGCATCTGGCTGTCGCGTCTGGCGACGCCGACTACACCTTCAATCACTGGAAACCCCTCCATAACGACTTTTTTGACAAGTCCGGCGGCGAAAGCACAATGACGCGTGTAAAGGCCGGGATTACCGGGGCAGGCCAAGGGTTCTTTATCGACAAGAAGACCGCCGAAGCGAACGGCATAACCAGCGTTCAACAGTTTTCCGATCCTGCCGTTGCTGCCCTGTTTGATGCAGATGGCGATGGTCGTGCCAACCTGTCCGGATGCAATCCCGGTTGGGGATGTGAAATCGCAATCGAGGATCATCTGGACAATTTGAACCTGCGCGAAAACGTTCAACATGATCAGGGTAGCTATTTCGCGATCATGGCGGACACTATTACGCGATATAACGAAGGTGGCGCCATCCTGTATTACACATGGACGCCAAACTGGATCAGCGATGTCCTGATCCCCGGTGAAGACGTAGTGCAGATCGGTGTTCAAAGCGACGGCGAGATGGACGCGGGTTTTGCTGTGAACGACGTCTATATTGTCGCGAACAATGAATTCCTTGAAGAGAACCCCGCCGCCGCCAAGTTCTTTGAACTGGTCGATATCCCGATCAGCGCCGTCAACGCGGCGCAAGTAAAACTGCGCGACGGGGAAAATACGCTGGAAGACTTCCAGCGCCACGCCGCCGATTGGATTGCCGAAAACCAAGCGCAATTCGACGGTTGGGTGGCCGAGGCCGCGGCTGCCGCAAACTAACTCTCCCCGAAGACTTTGGGGCGGCTTATCCGGCCGCTCCGGTTTTTTGAAGGAACAAGACAATGGCTGACGCACAGATCGAATGTCGTGACCTCTGGAAAATCTACGGCAACCGCTCGGACGAAGCCATGAAGGCGGTCCTGGCTGAGGGGCTGTCGAAAGAGGACGTAAGAGACAGATTTGGCTGCGTTCTTGGCGTTCGGGATGCGAGTTTCAGCGTCCGGAAGGGCGAGATTTTCTGCATCATGGGACTGTCCGGGTCAGGCAAGTCCACCCTTGTGCGCCACGTCAACAGGTTGATTGAACCGACGTCTGGCCAAATTCATGTGGCTGGCCAGCGTGTGGACACGATGGGCGAAGAAGAACTTCGCCAATTGCGAGCCGAAACGATTGGCATGGTCTTCCAGCATATGGCGCTGTGGCCGCATCGAACCTTGGGCGAAAATGTCGGATTCGGGCTCGAAGTTCGCGGCATTGATTTGCCAACACGGCGAGAGGCGGCAGTCAAGGCGCTCGAAGCCATGGATCTAGGCGGTTGGATTGATCACTACCCCGATCAGCTTTCGGGCGGCATGCAGCAACGTGTCGGTCTCGCCCGCGCATTGGCAGCCGACCCAGAAATCCTGTTGATGGACGAGCCATTCTCGGCGCTTGATCCTCTGATCCGCCGCCAATTGCAGGACCAGTTCCTGAACCTGTCGGCGCATATGCACAAAACCACGCTGTTCATCACCCATGATCTGGATGAAGCCATCCGGATGGGAGATCACATTGCCATCATGAATGACGGTGAGATCGTGCAGATTGGTACACCCGAAGAAATCGTGACCAGCCCCAAGGACGACTATGTCGCAGAGTTTGTGAAAGGCATCAGCCGTGTCGCGCTGGTCCGGGCGGAAACCATCATGGAGCCGCTGAACGGGCGGGAGACAACGGAAAAGACCGTGCGCGTCGACGCTGAACTGGGTGAGATCATTGATCTGTTCATGGAAGATCAGTCTCCAGTCACCGTCGTTAGTCCGGATCATGCCTCCGTTGGGCAGATCACCATCAAGGACGCGTTGACTGCGTTGCGCGGGTAAGGGGCGAAATCATGGATATCTGGAATATTTTTGACACCGAATGGGTCCCCGTTGGCACATGGGTTGAATCCTTCCTGCAATGGGTGGTGACCAATTTCCGCTTCATCTTTCAGGCGATCAAGGTGCCGTTTGAAATCGTTCTGACCGGATTGGAGGACGCTCTGACCCAGGCCCCAGACTTGGTGGTTCTGGCATTAATCATTTTGGTGGCCTGGCAGGCAGGCGGTCGCCGTCTGGGCCTGATCTCGGCGGCCTGCATGCTTGCCATCGGTCTGATGGGTGCATGGGAAGAAAGCATGACCACCCTGTCCATCGTTCTGACATGCGTTGTGTTCTGTTCACTGATCGGCATTCCGCTGGGTGTTTACTCGGCCAAGAATGATCGGTTCTGGACGGTTCTGCAGCCCATGCTTGATCTGATGCAAACGATCCCGTCCTTTGTCTACCTGGTGCCAATCGTGATGTTGTTCTCGATCGGCAATGTCTCAGGTGTAATCGTGACATTCATCTACGCCCTGCCGCCAGTGGTGCGCCTGACCAATCTGGGCATCCGACAGGTTCGGGGCGATATGGTCGAGGCCGCGCGCGCCTTTGGTGCTTCGAACCGGCAAACGCTGTATAAGGTCGAGCTACCTTTGGCGATGCCGACCATCATGGCAGGCGTGAACCAGACCATCATGATGGCCTTGAGCATGGTCGTGGTGTCTTCGATGATTTCCGTGACTGGTCTGGGCCAGATGGTTCTGCGGGGCATCGGGCGTCTGGACATGGGTCTGGCGACCGTCGGTGGGCTGGGCATCGTATTTCTGGCCATCGTCATTGACCGTGTATCGCAAAGCTTCGGCATTTCATCGCGTGAGCGTGGTCACAAGAAATGGTACGAAACCGGCCCGGTTGGATATGTCCGCAGCCTGATGGGACGGTGGTAACATGACCGAAGCTCGCCCAAATATCCTGTTCTTTCAGGTCGATCAGCTGACGGCGTCTGCCCTGCAAACCTACGGAGACACCATCTGCCACTCCCCGACCATTGATGATTTGGCCGCGCGTGGTGTGGTGTTTGAGAACGCCTATTGTAACTATCCGCTTTGTGCACCATCCCGCTTTTCGATGGCAACAGGGCAGCTGGCGTCGAAAGTTGGCGCTTATGACAATGCAGCAGAGTTTTCGGCCGAAATCCCGACCTATGCGCATTACCTGCGCGCAGCGGGCTATCAAACGGCCCTGTCCGGCAAGATGCATTTCATCGGCCCTGATCAGTTCCACGGGTTTGAAAAGCGCCTGACAGCGGACCTGTATCCGGGTGATTTCGCCTGGGTTCCCAATTGGGAAAACGAGGGCAAGCGCGACACCAACGATCCTCGGGCCGTGCGCATCGCCGGGATCTGCGAGCGATCGGTCCAGATCGACTATGATGAAGAGGTCACGTTCAAGGCAATACAACACATATTCGATATGGCGCGCGGTGACGACAAACGCCCGTTCTTTTTGCAAGTCTCTTACACCCATCCGCATGAACCTTACCTTTGCCGGAAAGAGTTCTGGGATCTCTACGAAGGAAAATACATCCCCATGCCCGCTGTCGGGGCATTGTCGGAAAATGAGCATGATCCTCACTCTGTCCGCCTACTCAAGGATTTTGGTATGTTGGGCATCCAGTTCAGTGACGAGGACGTTGTCCGCGCCATCCGCGCCTACTATGGATCTATCAGCTATATCGATAGCCTGATGACTCGGATCATGGATGCCCTGAGAGCAACCGGCGCGGACCAGAACACCGTAATTGTTTTCACTTCGGATCATGGTGAGATGCTTGGTGAACGTGGCATGTGGTTCAAAAAGCATTTCTTTGAAAAGTCCCTGCGCATTCCCCTTATCATCGCTGGCCCCCGTATCGCGCCGCAACGGGTTCAGGAGTTGACATCTCTTGTCGATGTCGTCCCGACCCTGAACACAATTGCCGAGATTGAGAACGCTGTAGAACCGCTGGAAGGTGTGGATCTGTTGTCACTCGCAGACAGGGGTAATCCGCCACCTGAACGCGCAGTCTATGCCGAGTATCTGGCCGAGGCGACCAAGGTTCCGATGTTCATGATCCGCCGTGGGAACTTCAAATTCATCTCGTCTTCCCATGACGGGATCATGCTCTTTGATCTATCGGACGACCCGAATGAGCGCACAAACCTCGCACATGCCGAGAGCCATCGCGAATTGGTCCACGGATTCATCCAAGAAGTCGAAGAAAAATGGAATGAAGCTGAGTTGATGGAAAGCATCGTTCTCAGTCAGAAACGACGCGCTCTGGTTCGCAGGGCAATGGGGCAAGGCGTCAAGCAGCGTTGGAACCACGGTGAGTCTGAAGCCGACAAAGTTCTATGGTACCGCGGAGAACAGGGCTACAACGAATGGGCGTTCGACTATATCTGACGCCAAACCAATGAGCCGCCATTTGTAACGGCTGTCTGGGCCCAAACCTGCCTTTGGTTAAAGCTTGATGACGCTGCAGTGCGGCCGGCAGAAGGAGACTTTCGCTGCGGTTCAGAGTTGCCCGGGAAGATGGGGTCAGTCCCGCGGAACACAGTGTGTCGCCGCCCTAAGGTTCACAGAAAACCCGAGACAATGTAGGTTTCTTTTGAAAGCTTAACAGCAATGGGAGTGGACTAAAATGGCACGACAGTTCCCACTCGAAGGTCAAAAGACTTATCTGGTTTATGCTGGCACTGGCACCGACCTGATATTTAATCATGGAGTTGAGTTGCCTGGTTTCGCGTCGTTTCCATTGCTGGAAGAGCCTGACACAAGGGCAATACTGGCCGGTCAAATGAAAGCTCTTGTCGATCTCGCGCGTGAAATGAATGTCGGATGCATCCTTGATGCGCCCACATGGATGGCGAACGCCGACCGGGCAGCGCCCTTGGGGTACGATGCAGAACGGCTCGTTGAAGTGAACAAAGATGCGGTCAGTCTAATGGAGGAATTACGCCAAACTTCCGCTCGCGATGATGTACTGGTGTCGGCCTGCATCGGCCCCCGCTATGATCCTTACGCCGATATCCCACCAGTACCCCTCGAAGATGCACGTCAGTATCACGCCGCTCAAATGCGAAGCCTGAAAGACACAAGCGTCGACCTGGTCACCGCTTATACATTCAACCGTCCAAGCGAGGCAGCGGGATGCATCTTCGCCGCCCGAGACGCTGATCTGCCGATCATAATGTCTCTGGCCGTTGAGACAGACGGGTGCTTGGCAGACGGAACCAAACTTGTGGACGGAATAGACCAGATCGATGCGGCAACCGACTCAGCGGCGCTGTTTTTTATGGTTAACTGCGCCCATCCGACCCATTTCGGCGGAGCGCTTGACAATCACCCTCGACTTAAAGGACTGGTGGCGAACGCTTCAAGTTGCTCGCATGCGGAGCTGGACGAGGCAGATGAGCTGGACGAAGGCGATCCAATTGAACTTGGTAAGCAGATTGGCGCGATTGCGCGGCAGAATCCTTCGATTAAAGTATTTGGAGGGTGCTGCGGTACCGACATGCGTCACTTGAAGTCAATGGCCCGCGAATTGTTGTAGCCAACATAGTTGAATCTTAGCGTTAGCGTTGAGATCTGCGGTGATACTGTGAATTCTGTTCGTAACTTTCTATGAGCGGCCCAATCCGAACCTTGAGCCAAGGATCGTGGTGCCACGGTGCGGTCCGTCAGACCGGCCATTCGCTGCACTTTCGAACCCTGGTTGGTGTCGGAAGTGTGCGGACGAAGCGGTCATTTATTCTCCTGCGGCGATATTTATAGATCTAGCCGTGAACGAAGTGCACACTTGCAAAATGACAGCGCCAGTCAGCCACTTCGGCGGCGATATCGTCGCCCTTCAATCCGCGCGCAATCAGAGAAGACAGTCTGTCGGCGTGATCAGACGTCATGCCCCATCTCACCAACTCGGGCGTACCTATGCGCAGACCATTCATATCGCCTTCGATTTCCTTCACCGGGAGGCCAATACCGCTAGCTAGGAACCCAGCTTTGCGCAGGGTCTTGGACGCAGCTTGTCCACCGCCAAAGCGTTCCGCCAGAACGGCGAACTGGTGAGAGGCGGTGAAGCCCTCGCGTCCGGCAAAAACTGGAACACCTTGCACGTCCAGGCCCTTAGCCAATGCGCGGGACATTGCGATCATCTCGGCAGCGTAGTCCTGTCCATAGTCGCGCCAATCAAGCATTGTTACAGCAAGCGCAGCTGACTTCGCAGCATCGAAGTTCGCCGTCATACCTGGGAATGCAATGGCATCCAGAGCCTTTGCGATCTCCGCATCGTTTGTGACAATCAGCCCCCCAGCAGGACCGCCGAGGCTTTTGTACGTACTCATTGTCATGAAGTGTGCGCCCTCGGCCAAGGGGTTACGCCAGGCTCTTCCCGCGATAATCCCGCATTGGTGCGCGGCGTCGAACATCACCTTGGCACCGACTTCATCTGCAATGGCCCGTACTTCTTTGACCGGGTGTTCAAAAAGGTTGAGACTTCCGCCGATCGTGATCAATTTGGGACGCTCACTTCGCACAAGCGCGCGGAGTTGGTCGAGATCGACGGTGTAGCCATCGGCATCGGTTGGTGCATCTATTGTTCGCAAACCAAACAACCCGGCGCATCCTGAGATGTGATGTGTTACGTGCCCACCGATCGATGCCGGCGGCGCAATGATAGTATCGCCGGCTTGGCAGGTGGCCATGAAGCCATAGAGGTTCGCAATCGCGCCAGAAGGCACGCGGATTTCTGCGAACTTTGCGTCGAAAACCTCCGCGCAAAGCTCCGCTGAGATGACCTCGATCTCTTCGATGGCTTCAAGTCCCATCTCATATTTTTCGCCCGGATATCCAAGCGACGGGCGCGAGCCAATTCCCGAAGACAGTAAGGCTTCAGCTCTCGGGTTCATTACATTGGTTGCAGGATTTAGGTTGAAGCATTCTTGCTCGTGGATTTCCCGATTTCGGGTGGCTAAATGCTCAATCCGATCCAGCAGAGCCTTGGATGAGGTGCGAGACGTTTCGGTTGCGATCTTCTGGACCAGTGCTTCGCTGTCGGCCGGCACCCAGTTTCTCATTTCTATTGTCATCGCAATTCCCTCCTTGGCTGCACACAGATTGGACAGATCGGAATGACAACGCAAACCAGTTTTGCTATTTCTGGGCTTAGAAAAACTAAGGCTGAGATCTATGGCTGTCGCTCCACGTCGCCCCAAAGGGCCACCCCTCAATGCTCTGCGTGCCTTCGAAGCTGCGGCGAGGCTAGAAAGTTTCGTTTCTGCGGCCGAGGAGTTGGGCGTCACGGCCGGCGCGGTCTCACAACATATAAAAGCTTTGGAAGGCTGGGCCGGAACTACCTTGTTTGAAAGAGGTGCTCACGGTGTTTCGCTATCCTCCTCTGGTCGCAAGCTAGCAGGAGAGTTCACACATGCCTTTGATCTTCTCGCGGCGGCGACGCAGAGTTTACGAAACCTAGCACCCAACCCCGAGATTCATATTGCCGCTTTGCCCTCAATTGCGCAGCTATGGTTGCCAGCGCGATTGGGCAAGCTGCGCGAGAAGCGTCCCGACCTGAATGTCTCGGTGACAGCGATGGAGAGGCCTCCCAGCCTGTCGAGAGAACTATTTGATCTGTCGGTTTTCTTTTCCGTCCCGGCTGAAACACCGGATCAGATCGTGCTTGCGGAAGACGAAATCCTCCCAGTTTGTTCACCAAAGATAGCAGATGGTCTTGATCTAGAGACCGCGCAGTTGCTGCATGACCAGACGTGGAAAGAAGACTGGTCCATTTGGTCAGAGGCGACGGGTGTTTCAGTTGGTGATCCCCAAAGGGGGCCGAGATATTCGCTATACGCCCTTGCCGTAGAAGAAGCGAAGTCCGGTGCGGGTGTGCTTATGGGACATAGCTGCCTGGTTGAGCAGGCGCTTCAGTCTGGGCAACTCAAGAAAGTTTCATCGGAAAGTATCGGAACGGGTCGGGTGTTGGCCCTCGAGCTTCCACATAGATCGAGACGCCATCCTGCGATTGATGAGGTCGTTAGTCTACTTCGAGAGGAAGGACAGCAATTTACGGATGAAAACTGCTGACATGTCGAGTGTTTCTGCGTTGGGCTCAAAACCGATTTCGGTGAAGACACAGAACCTGGGTTTTTCAGGCGTTGCATCTTCGGTTGAGAACGGGCGTGAGTTGACCTTTGCAGATCATGTGAGCCACTTCGATTCCATCTAGCGTTGCAGCTGCTGATGCTTCGGCGTTTGACCCAAGCATCGGTCGTATTCGCCTCTTAATGGATTGGTGGTCTTGTTCGATGATATTGTTCGAGTTCTTTCGCCTGACAATCTCTATTAGTATAGGGCAACCAAAGCCTTTGAGCATTCTGTTGATTGCTTTGTTACCCGCAGTGTTTGCGCCGCTTTTGTCGATGACAATCTTTCTTAGAAGGCCGTTGATGCTCCTGCATTTTGGCGAAGAACTTTGTGGCTGCCAGTTTGTTTCGACGTTCTGAAAGCATGAAATCAAGCATTTTGCCATGTTTGTCTACGGCGCGGTAATGACAGACCCAAGTTCCTTTCACCTTTATATGTAAGTCTCGTTCATTCTCCAGGAGCGGTCGCATGGCTCTTTCCGCCGAAGTTCTGCTTCAGCGATTGCACCGGAAAATTGCGTACCCCAACTGTTCAGCGTGTTGTGGTCGACCGGAACATCTCGTTCGTACTTGATTTCTTACAAATCGCGGCAGGAAACACCATAGCGAACATAAAAGAAGACCGTGAACTGGATAACGTCTCTCGGATACTTCGCTCCTTTGAATGAAATCATGATTAGGATTTCAACTGGTTAAGACCCGAAGTCATTCACTTTGCAGCCGCTACACCGCCAATTGCTAAAAGCTTGCAACAGAGCCCAATAGGCCGCGATTATCTTGGCCTGCGCATATCTAGTCCCTGAAGGAGCAGATTTATAGTAGCAAGACTTACGACCAATAATCTTCGTTTGTAGCAAACCAGGGTTGTAACTATTGGAAGATTCTGGGGATGACTGAAATGTTCCGTGTACTGCTAGTTTTGGCGTACCTGCTCCCTTCGACCATAGTGGCTAACACGTTGGCGACGGACGCATTGAATTCACTTCGCGAACGCCAAGGTCTTCACGCCTTGCTATATAGCGAAAAACTGGAGAAAGCTGCGAAATCTCATGCAGAGGACATGGCTAAGAGAGGTTTCTTTTCGCACACCGGATCAAACGGGTCTGATGTAGGAAGGCGGGTTCTCGGGGCAGGCTACAAATGGTGCTTCGTCGCTGAAAACATCGCAAAGGGGCAGCAAGGGTTGGATGCAGTTGTGTCGGCTTGGGCTCGATCACCCGGACATCGAGCGAACATGCTCTCTCGCGAGGCTAGGGAATTCGCGCTCTACGAAGCCGCGGATCGAACTTGGGTAATGGTTTTGGCCGCCCCTTGCTAGTTTCGCGCAGGATCAGCGGGTCAGTTGAAACAATGGTGACGGCCAATCCATTTGTTCGACACGGCCCAATTGAACGCTATGCGCATCTAATCTTCTCAATTTTATCCATATTGGGCATTGAACGGCTAGCGAGCGAGGCGTCTCCATGGCTGAGGTGCATATGGTAGCATGGCAAGAGTTCGTGTGACGACGCATACCACTGCGAGTGTTTTCTGCCGCGGCCCGAATTCCAACCTCCATAGAAGCACTGCCGGTGTCATTCTCATTGGCTTTAAACGTCACCAATTGCCTGACACGTACTGGCTCTTGAAGGGTGACCTGATCAACACTCAACCTAGCAGAACACAAGCCCGAAAACCGCGATGCTTAAGAAAACGCGATGCGGTCCAAAAGGTTGAGAAATGCCCGGCCATGTACTTTCCCAATGAAATTTGCCATTTTGGGTGTTTTAGATACGGTCATTTATACTAGTTGAACAGCCCAGCATCTGGTTTTCTCCTCATTCGAAATGCCAGTAGTCTGCGATGAGGAATCTCCCTTGAAGCCAATGAAAAGCCGTCAATTGAAAGAAGAGTGCTTCCCTCCTACAGCTTTCGAATGCCGTGGACCGTCAGTGTGCTGACCAGATCAGCGTAGTCTTCACGTGCCTTGGTTCCTGCTCCCGTGTTCCACATGTAATACCAGTTCAGCATGCCGAAGACTGACATTGTGGCTCCGCGCAGCTTGGCCTTGTCATCACCCAATGTCTCTGGAGACAGCTCCTGTAGGATATTGTTGATGAAGCTGACCATATCACGCTGGTACTCGCGCAGTTTCTTTTGCTGGTCGTCGGCGAGGGCGTTCATACCGCTGATCTGAACCCGGTGCTCGTCATCTGCACCTTGATAGGCGAACAAGATTTCGCGGACAGCCTTTCGCAGTTTCTCTTCTGGCCCAAGCCCTTCGAAATCAACGTTGCAAATGCGGTCACGTAAATCCTGAAGATAGGTCTCAAGGATGTCATACAAGATGGCATCCTTACTGTCATAATAATGGTATATGTTCGCCTTGGAGATCCCGCACTCTTTTGCCAACAGGGTCATCGAGGCGCGGTCGAACCCCTGGTCCGCAAAGATTTTCGCAGCTCTTTTGAGTATCTGTTCCCGCTTCTGGTCGTGGTCTTTGGCGATTGTCCTGGCCACGGCTTATTCCTTATCGCGGTTGTCGATGACGCGCTTCGCCTTGCCCTGAGAGCGTTCGACGTCGCCTGGATCACCTACAACAATTTCAGTTGAAACGCCAACAACGTCCTTGATGCGCTTCGTCAGCATTCGGGCTGCGGCAGTCTTTGACATCTCGTCGGTTGAGTCTGCTGACGCTTCGACAAACACCCTCATCGCGTCCATTCGGCCGGATTTGTAGAGTTCGATCTGATAGTAGGGGGCCAGACCGCCCGTCGCCATGACCTGCTCTTCGATCTGGCTGGGGAAAACGTTCACGCCCCGCAGGATCATCATGTCGTCGCTACGGCCGGTAATCTTTGCCATCCGCCGCATCGAACGCGCCGTTCCGGGCAACAGACAGGTCAGATCGCGTGTTCGGTAGCGGATCATTGGCAAACCTTCTTTGGTCAAAGTGGTGAACACCAACTCGCCGGTTTCGCCGTCGGGCAGTACTTCGCCTGTGGCCGGGTCAATGATCTCTGGTAGGAAGTGATCCTCCCAGATCACGGGACCATCTTTTGTTTCGACGCACTCGCTCGCGACGCCGGGGCCCATGATTTCAGAAAGGCCGTAGATATCGACCGCGTGCATGTCGAATGCGGTTTCAACCTCCGTTCGCATTGCGTCTGTCCAGGGCTCTGCTCCGAAAATGCCGACCTTGAGAGAGCTTTTTCTGGGGTCGAGCCCGGATTTGTGGAACTGTTCAAGGATGTTCAGCATGTATGACGGCGTCACCATGATCCCGTCGGGCTGAAAATCATTTATCAAGCCGACCTGTTTCTCGGTCTGCCCGCCGCTCATGGGGACAACGGTCGCACCCAAACGTTCGATCCCGTAGTGGGCGCCCAGTCCGCCGGTGAAAAGGCCATAGCCATAGGCGTTGTGGACCAAATCGCCCTTACGCAAACCTGCCGCCCGCAACGACCGCGCACCCAAATCTGCCCAGTTATCGATATCAGCTTTGGTATAGCCCACCACAGTTGGTTTGCCGGTTGTCCCGGAAGACGCGTGCAGTCGAATAATCTCACTGCGTGGGACCGCGAAAAGGCCGAAAGGGTAATTGTCGCGCAGATCGTTTTTATACGTGAACGGGAACTTCGAAATATCCGAAAGCTGTTGCAAATCATCCGGATGGACACCCGCCTCATCAAAGCGCTGCTTGTACATCGCCACGTTTTCGTAGGCATGTCGGACCGACCATTTGAGGCGTTCAAGCTGTGTCGCACGGATTTCGTCGATCGATGCGATTTCGATCGGGTCCAATTCAGTTTTGTTGGGGGACAGGGCGTCCATTGCGTTGCTCCTCCAGCGTATTTCTATTCGTCAAAATTCTGACCACCAACCGCGCGGGACATGCCCCGGAATTCGGCGACAGTCATGCCATCTTGATTTGTAATGCGTACGTCATAGACGCCGCTACGACCTGCGACAGCGGTTTCTGTCGCGGTTGCGGTCAGGCGGTCTCCCAGGCGGCCCGGTGCGAGATAGCTCATCATTGTATGTTGGCCGACGGTCGCCACGTTGCGACTGTTGCAGGCAAAGGCAAACGCGCTGTCTGCCAAGGCGTGGGTGACGCCGCCGTGGCATATGCCATGGCCGTTGCAGTGATGAGTTGCGACGGTCAGTGCCAGAATAGCGCGGCCTTCGTCGACGTTAACGAGTTCCATGCCGAACCATTTGCTGGCCTCATCATTGGCCCACATAGCAGCGGCAGATTTAGCGGCGCGTTCTTGCGGGGTCATCGTCATTTGCCCTGAAAACTTGGCGCGCGTTTTTCGAGGAAGCTGGACACGCCTTCGGCATAGTCCGCACTTTCCCCGCAGATCTTCATAGCGTCCGCTTCAATTTCAAGATGATCAGAAAGAGTGGTGGTCGCCGCGGTCTGAATGCACTGCTTGGTCTTACCCAACCCAACGGTCGGACCGTTGGCAATTTGGTTTGCCAAGGCGCGGGCTTCGGCCATCAACTGCTCATCGGGCAGGGCTTTCCAGATCAGGCCCCAGTCTTCTGCTTGTTTTGCTGGCAAGGGTTGTGCCGTAAACGCCAATCCTTTGGCTCTGGCCTCTCCCAACAGGCGGGGCAGGTGCCAACTGCCGCCAGTATCAGGAATCAGACCGACCTTTGCGAAACTCTGAATGAACTTGGCGCTTTCGCCTGCCAAAACCATGTCGCAGGCTAGTGCCAGATTGGCCCCGGCTCCGGCAGCAACACCGTTCACAGCACAAATAACCGGGAAGTTCAGCGACCGGATCAATCGCACCAAAGGCGCATAGAGGGTCCGCACGGTTTTGCTCAGATCAGGCGGGCCGTCCATTTTCGATGGATCACGGTCACCAAGATCCTGTCCGGCGCAAAATCCGCGCCCGACACCAGTCAAAAGGATGGCGCGCGCGCCGTTGTCCCGGGCGGATTTCAGCGCGTCTCGCAGCGCGCAATGCATCTCATCATTGAATGAGTTCAGTTTGTCGGGACGATTCAGTGTAATCTCAACCCAGGTCCCGTGATCTTCTACAAGAATCGTATCGCTCATGACTGCTCTGCCAGATGTCGTTTCATTTTTATCATTGCATTAACCGAACGGTTGGTCAATATATAAACAAGACTCGAATCCAGAGCGCTTGAAGGGCACACCCATGTCTCAGACGTCACTTGTGAATGTTGAACTCAAAGGCGATGTCGCCTGGGTCACCATTGACAACCCGCCGGTCAATGCGACCTCGCAAGCGGTCCGGCAGGGGCTTGCAGATGCTGTGGATGCGGTCAAGGGCGCGCGGGTGGCTGTGCTGCGATGCGCTGGTCGGACTTTTGTCGCGGGCGGCGACATGTCCGAATTCGGCAAGTCGCCGGTCGAGCCGCACTTGCCCGATGTCGTCCAAATGATCGAAGACAGCGAGGTTCCCTTCATTGCCTGTATGCACGGGAACGTTCTGGGTGGCGGACTCGAAATTGCGATGGCTTGCGCTTGGCGGATTGCTGCCCCCGGGACGGGATTTGGTCTGCCAGAGGTCAATGTTGGATTGATCCCCGGCGCGGGGGGCACGCAACGTCTGCCACGCCTTGTGGGGATGGAAGCGGCAATTGATCTGGCCTGCACAGGCAAAGTGCTGAAGGCGGAAGAGATGCTGCAGCTTGGGGCGGTCGACCTATTGGCCGGCGATCTTGAGGAGGCGGTCGAGAGTTTTGTGGCCGATCTGCCGGACCGTCCTTTGGCGGTCAGCCAACGTAGTGTCGCTGATTTTGCGCCTGATCTGATCGAGACCTCTCGGGCATCGCTGAAAAAGCGCGCCAAGGGGCAGCAGTCGCCGTTGGAGAACCTGACCGCGCTAACCTGGTCCCAAATGCCGTTTTCCGAAGCTCAGCCGATGGAGCGGACGCGCCATCTGACGCTTCGCCAAACTGCGGAAAGCCGCGCGCTGCGTCATGCGTTCTTTGCAGAACGCAGTGTCTCCAAGCCCTCTCTGATCAAGGATGTCCAGCCGCGCGATATCAGCCGTATTGCTGTGGTGGGCGGCGGCTTGATGGGGGGCGGAATTGCAACCGCCGCTCTGACGGCTGGCCTGTCTGTCAAGTTGATCGAGCGCGACTCCGAGGCCGCATTGGCAGCCCATGATCGGGTTGAAGACCTGTTGAAGGGCGCGGTCAAACGCGGAAAGATGACCGAGGCTAAATACCTGAATTGCCTGTCCCGATTTCGCGCCGTTGACAGCTATGCCGAAGCAGCCGACGCGGAATTGGCCATAGAAGCCGTGTTCGAGGAACTATCGGTCAAACAGCAGGTCTTTGCCGAATTGGCCAAGAACATGGACGTCGACGCAATTCTTGCCACCAATACATCCTATCTAGACCCGGCTGAAATCTTCTCGGGCATCGAAAACCAGTCACGGTGCATAGGGCTGCATTTCTTCAGCCCGGCTCATGTGATGAAACTGCTCGAGATCGTGCACACCCCCCAAAACACCCCCGAAGTGGTTGCCACGGGATTCGCACTGGGCAAGAAGCTTCGCAAGGTCTCGGTTCTGTCAGGCGTTTGCGACGGTTTCATTGGCAACCGTATGCTGGCCGCTTATCGGCGCGCGGCAGATTATCTGCTGGCAGACGGGGCACTGCCGCATGAAATTGATCAGGCGATGCGGGATTTCGGCATGCCGATGGGGCCCTACGAGTTGCAGGACTTGACCGGGCTGCAGATCGCCTGGGCGAATAGAAAACGCAACGCCGCCAACCGCAACCCGAGTGAACGCTATGTCACCATTGCCGACCAGCTATGTGAGTTGGAGCGGTTTGGTCAGCGATCCGGCAAAGGCTGGTACCGGTACGAAGATGGAAATCGCAAACCGATCCGCGACCCCGAGGTTGAGGCTTTGATCGAAGGGTATTCCGCTGCGCAGGGCATTACCCGCCGGACCTTTACGGCCGAGGAAATATCGTCTCGCCTTCTGGCTGTCATGGCAAATGAGGGCGCTTTGATCATCCAAGAAGGGATCGCTGAAAACGCAGAAGCCGTCGATATGGTTCAGATCCATGGCTATGGCTTTCCGCGTTGGCGCGGGGGGCCGATGAACTATCGCAAGGAAATTGGGAGTGACGTGTCCCAGTCGGTTATGCTGACAGTGGCCGAGGAAAGTCCGGCGTCTTGGGCCATCGCGGCCTAAACGAAGGCGCTTTAAAAGTGTTGATGGTTACAAAAGCAACCATTAACGCATTCAAAATGCATGTTTCACAGGGAGGAGACAGAACATGAAACTCAGCAACTTGAGCACCTTGCTGGCTTCGGCGGCACTGGCCATTTCAGGCACCGTTGCGATGGCGGCAGACTATACGCTGACCATTTCCAGCTGGGCACCGCCGACCCATGGCATCAACGCCAAGATGTGGCCGAAATTCGTCGAGATGGTTGAAGAAGCCACCGATGGGCAAGTCACCGCTGAACTGAAACTTGGCATCGCACCTCCACCGGCTCAGATGGACCTAATCATGGATGGGGCGGCGGATGCCTCGATCATTTTCCACGGCTACCAGCCCGGCCGCTTTGTCACCACCAAGATGATCGAACTGCCTGGATACGAGGGCTCGGCCGAGGCCGCATCGGTGGCCTATTGGCGTGCCTATGACAAGCACCTGAAAGCGGCGGATGAACATCGCGGCGTCAAGGTGATCGCGTTGCATACGCATGGACCGGCCCAACTGCATTCCAGCAGCCCTGTTACCACGCTGGACGAGGTATCAGGCCTCAAGGTTCGCATCCCCGGCGGTGTTGGTGGCGATGTCGGTACAGCGTTGGGCGCAACCGGTATCCAGGTGCCTGCTCCGAAAGTGTACGAAACGCTGGCTTCGAAAGCAGCCGATGGTGTCGTGATGCCATTTGAATCTCGCAAGGGCTTCAAGCTGACCGAAGTGGCTCAGAACGTTTACGAAGTTCCGGGCGGCCTGTATCGCGGTTCTTTTGCCTTCATCATGAACGAAGACACATTTGCCGATCTGCCTGCCGAGCTGCAGCAAGCGCTGGAAGAGCAAGTCTTTGGCGAGCCGCTGAGCCGTGAAATCGGTAAAATCTGGGACGAAATTGATGCCATCGGGCGCGAAGCCACCGAAGGCACAGACGGCAACGCGATCAACACCGCATCTGCAGAAGACCTGGAAAAGTTCAACGCAATTGCTGTCGATGTCCGCGCCAAGGTCATTGACGAAGTCAACGGTGCCGGGGTCGATGCTCAGGCCGCATATGACATGATCGTCAGTGAAATGGCCGCGCAATAACGCGAGCTGGTTGGCGGTCTCGCACCGCCAGCCGTTTCGACCGGGCGGGAATTCCTCATGCAATCTCTGGTATCCTTCGCGCGCCGCATCAGTGTTTTTCCGACAGTGATGGCCTGTGTGGCGCTTTTTATCCTCATGGTCATGACGTTTTGCGACGTCATTCTTCGGTCCATGTTCAACGCACCGATCGAAGCCGCGACCGAGTTGACGCGTATACTGATGGCGATCCTAGTATTCTCGGTTCTTCCGATGATTTCGGCTGGAAAGGGTCAGATTGCAGTCGACCTGACGGACGGGTTGTTTTCGCGACTGCGCCTAAGCCGCGCCCGGGATGCGATAGTCTATCTGGTCTCGGGCATCATGCTCTTCTGGCCGATACAGCGGGTCTGGATCCTTGCCGAACGGGCGCGGGACTATGGTGATGTGACCGAGTACCTTTCGATCCCCGTGTTCTATATCGGCTGGTTCATCGCCGCTTCCACCGCGATCACCGCCGTTGCGATGATCACGACCGGCCTTTTGCACATCTTCGCCCCCCATACTTTGTCGGAGCACCCTCAATGACTGCCGCACTGATCGGCTTTGGCCTTGTTCTTGTTCTCGTGCTTCTGCGCCTGCCGATTGTCTTTGCAATGGGCCTCGTCGGAACGCTGGGTTTTGCGTATGAACGCGGAGGCAGCATTTTGTCCGAACGCGGCTTGAAAGCGGCGATGTCGATGGTGGGTCGTCAGATCACCGACACGGCACAGGACTACGGCCTTTCGGTTATTCCGCTGTTTATTCTGATGGGCTTGTTCGTGAACAAAGGTGGGCTGGCGCGCGAGCTCTACGCCGTATCAAACGCATTTCTGGGCCATTTCAAAGGCGGGATCGCAATGGCTACGGTGGCGGCCTGTGGCGGGTTTTCGGCCATCTGTGGCTCGTCCCTGGCAACGGCGGCAACGATGTCCAAGGTCGCCATGCCGGAAATGCGCCGCTATCGCTATTCGGATGAGCTGTCGACCGCCTCCATTGCGGCAGGCGGCACGCTCGGCATTCTAATCCCGCCCTCCGTGATCCTTGTAATCTATGGTCTGCTGACCGAGACATCCATCGGCAAGCTGTTTGTTGCCGGTATCATTCCCGGCGTGCTTGGCATCCTTCTGTACCTGTTTGCCGTTCGCTGGACCGTCTGGCGCAAACCCGACTCCGGACCCGCAGGAGAAAAACACGGCTGGGGCGAGAAGCTGACGGCGTTACGGTCGGTTTGGGCGGTGTTGCTGTTGTTCTTTCTGGTCATTGGCGGGCTTTACGGCGCGTTTGATTTCCATCCGTTGAACCTGACCTTCAGCCCGACCGAAGCCGCTGGCATGGGTGCCATGGGGGCGTTTCTGATCGCTCTGTCGCGCGGTGGGCTGACTCTGAATTCGACCTTCGAGGTGTTGAAAGAAACAACCTATACCGCCGCGGCCTTGTTCTCGGTTCTGATCGGGGCTCAGATCTTTTCGAACTTTATCAACCTCGCGGGCCTGCCCGAGGCGCTGATCGGCCTTGTCACGGCCTATGACGTGGAACCGTTCGTGGTGATCCTGATGATCCTGGGCATCTACATCATCTTGGGCTGCGTCTTTGAATCGCTGTCGATGCTTTTGCTGACTGTGCCGATCTTTTTCCCGCTGGTGACGTCGCTGGGTTATGACCCGATCTGGTTCGGGATCGTGGTTGTTGTCGTGACGGAAATCAGCCTGATCACCCCGCCGGTTGGTTTGAACGTGTTCATCCTGAAAGGGGTGGTCGGGGACGTTTCGACCGCAACGATCTTCAAAGGTGTCACGCCCTTCTGGATCGCCGATATCTTCCGTCTGGCCCTGATCGTTCTGGTGCCCTGGCTGGTACTGGTGCTGCCCGAACATATGGGGGCGATGGGTCACTGATGTTTTGCCTGACGGCGCTTCCCGAAGGGTTTCACGAGGACCCTTATCCAGCCTATGCCGCGCTGCGCGAAGATATGCCGGTTTGCCCCCAACCCGACGGCTCGGTGATCCTGTCGCGATACGAGGATCTGGATCTGGTCTATCGGGATACGACGCGGTTCATCTCGGACAAAAAGGCGGTGTTTGGGCCCAAATACGGGGTCGACAGCCCGTTATATGAACACCACACCACAAGTCTGGTGTTCAACGATCCGCCCCTGCACACCCGCGTCCGCAAGGTGATGGTCGGCGCGATGAACCCGCGTGCCTTGGCGCAGATGGAGCCGGGATTGATCCAGCTCGTCGATAGTTTGCTGGATCAGATGCAAGCCAAAGGCACAGTCGAGTTGATCGAGGATTTCGCCGGGGCGATCCCCATCGAAGTGATCGGCAACCTGTTGGGTATTCCAAGGTCCGAACGCGAACCACTACGGGACTGGTCTCTGGCTATTCTTGGGGCTTTGGAACCACAATTGACGCCACAGCAGGAAGAGTGGGGCAATCGCGCCGTCTCCGAATTCAAAGAATTTCTGCGCCATATTATCGAAGACCGAAAAGCTAACCCGGGCAATCCGGAAACGGATGTTCTGACTCGGCTGATGCAAGACGACGCGGACGGAGGCCTTACCGACGTCGAACTCTATCAGAACTGTATCTTTATCCTTAACGCGGGGCACGAAACCACGACAAACCTGATTGGCAACGCTCTGGATTTGCTGGATCGGCACCGCGACCGACGGGCTGAGTTGCTGAACAACCCAGGCCTGATTACCACAGCAGTGGACGAATTCTTGCGCATGGAAAGCCCAAACCAGTTTGGCAATCGCCTGACCACCGAAGACGTAACACTCCATGGCTATACAATCCCAGCAGGCACGGATGTTCACCTGTGTATCGGCGGCGCCAACCGCGACCCAAGGCAGTTTGATCGGCCCGACGACATGCTGCTGGACCGCCGCCCGAACAAGCACCACGCCTTTGCCGGTGGCCCGCACACCTGCGTCGGTCTGACTCTTGCTCGGATGGAGGGCAAGATTGCGGTCAGTCGGTTTTTGAACCGCTTTCCCAATTATCAGGTCACAGAGGGCGCAAAGCGTGGTGGGCGAATTCGCTTTCGAGGGTTCGCCCAGCTTCCTGCACAGGTTTGACGTGACCGAACAAGAAAATGAAACGGTCTTTTTATTGACCGACCGTACGGTAAATATTATAGCTATCATAACCGCGCGCATAGGGCTGCGTAGATCATCTCAGGACTGAGGAGAGGCACATGACCATCCAACAGATTTCAAGTTTCGCGGTCGGTGAGTGGATCGCGCCGGGCGAAGGGGCCCGCAACATTGCCAGCGCCGTAACAGGTGAGGTGATCGCGACCGCTGGCAACACTGGCTTGGATGTGCAGGGCATGCTGGATCATGCACGCAATGTTGGCGGGCCAGCACTGCGGCAGATGACCTTTCATGAGCGCGCCAAGATGCTCAAGGCATTGTCGGTGCATTTGGGGCAGCACAAGCAGGCCCTGTACGACCTGTCATTCAACACGGGCGCGACCCAATCGGATCATCTGATCGATATCGATGGTGGGATCGGTACGATGTTCGTATTTGCCTCGAAAGGCCGCCGCGAAATGCCCGATGGTCACGTTTATCTGGATGGCGACGTCGAACAGCTGTCGCGGAATGGGACCTTTGTCGGTCAGCACATCTGCACCCCGCTGCAGGGTGTGGCGGTTCATATCAACGCGTTCAACTTTCCGGTTTGGGGCATGTTGGAGAAGCTGGCTCCGACCTTGCTGGCCGGTGTTCCAGCTATCGTCAAACCGGCGACGAATTCCTGCTACGTAACCGAATTGTGCGTGCGGTTGATGCTGGAGTCTGGCATTTTGCCTGCCGGGGCGCTCCAGCTTGTGTCGGGTGGTCTGGGTGACATGTTGGATCGCCTGACCATGCAAGACGTGGTCAGTTTTACCGGTTCGGCCGATACTGCGCTGAAACTACGGTCTAACCCCGTCATTCTGCAAAACTCCGTCCGTTTCGTGGCGGAACAGGACAGTCTGAACTGTTCGGTATTGGGCGCTGACGCCCAACCGGGAACACCGGAATTTGACCTGTTCATCAAGGAAGTTCAGCGCGAGATGACCACAAAAGCGGGTCAGAAATGTACCGCGATCCGCCGGATCATCGCACCCGAGCCGCATGTGCAGGCGGTGATCGAGGCACTTTCCGCGCGGCTGGCAAAAACGGTTATCGGCGACCCTAGGCTTGAGACAACGCGCATGGGCGCGCTGGTATCGAATGATCAAAAACTGGATGTACTGGAAAAGGCTGCGATCATTTGCCAAGAGGCCGAACGTGTGTTCGGCAACCCGAATGACTTTGCCGTTGACGGCGCAGATGCCCAAAAAGGGGCTTTCCTGCCGCCAATGCTGTTCCATTGCGCCAACCCGGATGCGGCACAGCGCGTTCATGACACCGAAGCCTTTGGTCCAGTCAGCACGATCATGGGGTATCGCGACACCGACCACGCGATTGAGCTCGCGAACCGGGGGCAGGGGTCTTTGGTCGCGTCTGTCATTACCCATGATTTGGATGTGGCGCGCAAATTCGCCAGGGGGGCCGGGGCGTATCACGGGCGGCTCTATTTCAACAACAGAGACTCGATGAAAGAGGCCACGGGCCACGGCTCACCCTTGCCGCATATGGTCCATGGCGGCCCTGGTCGCGCGGGTGGCGGCGAGGAGATGGGCGGTGTGCGGGGCGTGAAACACTACATGCAGCGTACAGCCATTCAGGGCTCGCCTGACCTGTTGACGGCGATTGGCTCGAAATGGGTCTCGGGCGCAACCGAGATCGAAGGCCCGGCGCATCCTTTCACGCGGCGCTACCACGATCTGGCAATCGGTGAGACAATTCACACGGCGCCGCGCACCGTCACGCTCGAAGGTATCGAGCACTTTGCGGAATTCACCGGCGACACCTTCTATGCGCACATGGATGAGGCCGCCGCGGAACGAAATCCGTTCTTCCCGGGTCGTGTCGCGCACGGATACCTGTTGTTGTCGTTCGCCGCCGGTTTGTTTGTCGAGCCTAACGAAGGTCCTGTTCTGGCCAATACAGGCTTGGATGGGTTGCGTTTCATGAAACCAGTTGTGGCCGGGGACAGCATCAAAGTGCGCCTGACCGTTAAGTCAAAGACCAAACGCAATGATCAGTATGGCGAGGTTCGCTGGCACGTCACGATGACTCAACAGGATGATGACCTTGTTGCCGAATACGAACTGTTGACAATGGTAGCCTACTGACGAAACCGGGCCGGATGGTAATTCGATCCGGCCCGCCTATACTGCGGCCATGAAAGACGCTTCCACAGACTGGTTCGACCATTGCGTTCGTCATTTGACCTCCGAAGGGTCTCTGCGGGTTTGGTCTGTGCTTGTCACGATCTTTGGCGATCTGGCGCAAAACAAATCCGATCAGATAAGCGGATCATTGATCACTGCGTTGACGAGCCTTGTGGGTATCAAGGCCGAAGCGACCCGAGTGGCATTGCATCGATTGCGCAAAGAAGGCTGGATCGAAAGTACGCGAGTTGGTCGTGCGAGTGTCCATCGGCTTACGGACTATGGCCGCACTCAAAGTGCAGCCGCTGCGCCACGCATTTACGCCCGCGAAACGGCCAAACCAGACATCTGGCATGTGCTGATGTCGAGCAGCTCGGAAACATCCCGAAAGGAACTGTCCGATCTGTTGCTGACTGGGGAATATATCTCATTAAACCCTTCCACAGCGATGGCAGCGGGAACCATGCCGCGCGATCTGGAAGACCTGCTAGGTTTTGAGACCACCGCGATTTCAGTACCAGATTGGTTAACAGAGCTATGCGGACCAGAGTCGCTGAAAACCGCGTATGACGAGTTTTGGACATCAATCCAGGCGATCGACGATCTGCTGCCGACGACCGGTGTGGATGATCCGATGAAATCGGCAGCGCTGCGTGTTCTTCTTGTGCACAATTGGCGTCGCATCATCTTGCGACACCCGGCTTTGCCCTCGGATTTTCTGCCCAGTGACTGGAAGGAGCCCGCCTGCCGCGAGGCGGTCTCTAGGATTTTGGACAGGCTGCCCCGACCGCAACTCAAAAATTTGGAAGCAGATTTGAGCACTTAGGTTTCTGGGACAAAGGCCCTCCTGATATCTCAAAGGATGATGGCTTGCTTTAACAGAAAACTGATTTCTTTTTATGTTACGATAATGTGCAGAAAAGTAAAATTCGGTAACATAATGCTTGCCTCGAATCGATGACGGAAATATAAACCGACCATACGGTCTATAATTGAGTGTGAACGCCCGGGAGAATTCACAGATGGATGCATTCATTTGCGACGCGACGCGCACGCCGATTGGGCGATACGGCGGGGCTTTGTCGTCGATCCGCACGGATGATCTGGCGGCCATTCCGCTGGCTGCGCTGAAAGAGCGGAACCCGCAAGTCGACTGGTCCAGCGTGGATGACGTCATCTATGGTGATGCCAATCAGGCCGGTGAAAGCAACCGGAACGTCGCCCGTATGGCGGCCTTGTTGGCTGGATTACCGATTGATGTTCCGGGGACCACCATAAATCGCCTGTGCGCCAGCGGCATGGATGCTGTTGGAATGGCCGCCCGAGGCATCAAGGCGGGTGACTATGACCTGGCGATCGCGGGTGGGGTCGAAAGCATGTCCCGTGCACCCTTTGTGATGCCCAAGGCGACATCTGCATTCACGCGCAGTAACACAGTTTACGACACGACCATCGGCTGGCGCTTTGTGAACCCGAAGATGCAGCAGGCCTACGGCATCGATTCAATGCCCCAAACCGCTGACAACGTTGCCGACGACTATGGCATCAGCCGCGCAGATCAGGACAGTTTCGCAGCGCGTAGTCAGGCCCGATGGGCCGCCGCGCGTGAAGCGGGGCTGTTCGCGGATGAGATCACTCCGATCTCGGTTCCACAACGTAAGGGTGACCCGATAGTGGTCGATACCGATGAGCATCCTCGCCCGGGAACAACGGCCGACAAGCTGTCGGGCCTCAAGGGAGTGAACGGGCCAGACAAAACCGTTACGGCCGGCAATGCGTCTGGTGTTAACGACGGAGCTGCTGCTATTTTGATGGCGAATGAGGCAGCGGCTGCAAAGAACGGCCTTGCTCCGATTGCACGGGTTGTTGGTATGTCGGTGGCAGGCGTCGCGCCGCGCATCATGGGGATTGGGCCCGTACCGGCCAGCCAGAAGGTTTTGGCCCGGGCCGGGCTAACCATTGAACAGATGGATGTGGTAGAGTTGAACGAAGCTTTTGCGTCGCAAGGGCTGGCAACACTTCGCGAACTGGGCCTTGCTGACGACGCACCGCATGTGAACCCAAATGGCGGTGCCATTGCCATGGGGCACCCTTTGGGCATGTCCGGAGCGCGGCTGGTTTTAACCGCCGCCTATCAACTGCGGCGGACAGGTGGGCGGTATGCTCTCTGCACGATGTGCGTTGGCGTAGGGCAGGGCGCAGCCTTGATCCTTGAACGGGTTTGATAGGGAGAGCACTGTTTTGACTGAGGCGATCCAAATAATCGACCACAGCGAACGCGTCGAGCGGCTGTTTGAGCCGTATCAAGATGTTCTCGGCGACGACTACAAGGCCTATCGGGGCCATGTTTATCGTGTGATTACCTATGCCATGCACTTCCTTGGCGGCGATGACACGCATCGTGCATTGGTCGAGACGGCCTTCGTCTACCACGATATCGGACTTTGGACGAAACACGATCTGGCATATCTGGAACCATCCGAAGAACTGGCGCTGAGGGACAACGCTGAAAAGAGTTGGGGACTGGATCCAGAGCTGCTGCGCAATGCCATCCACTGGCACCACAAGGTTACACCCTACCGCGGGCCGCATGCCGATGTGGTCAACGCCTGCCGAAAAGGTGACTGGATCGACGCGACAGGGGGCAAGGTGCGAAAAGGACTGTCGCGCGATCAAGTCGCCCAGGTCGAGGCCGCTATTCCCAGCTACGGATTTGCGGATGTTTTACAGCGCTTGGCGAAGGACCTTGATGGCTCCGCATTTAAAGGAAACATGCGGGTTCTAAGCCACGTATTCAAAATCTGATCCCATCCGAGAGGAGGAAACACGATGTACGCACAAATGGTTAAGTCTGAGGCCACAAACGATGACCCTGAAAAGCTTGCCGAGTTTCAGGCAAAGATTGACGCGGACATCAAGATTGAGCCGAAAGACTGGATGCCGCAAGGCTATCGCAAAACGCTGATCCGCCAGATCGGTCAGCACGCCCATTCCGAAATCGTCGGACAACTGCCCGAAGGCAACTGGATCACCCGCGCGCCCACGCTGGAACGCAAAGCGATCCTGCTGGCCAAGGTGCAGGATGAGGCCGGACACGGGCTGTATCTTTATTGCGCGGCGGAAACACTGGGCGTCAGCCGGGACGAGCTGACCGAGATGTTGCTGGACGGTCGGATGAAGTATTCGTCGATCTTCAACTATCCCACCCTGAACTGGGCCGATATCGGCGCGGTTGGCTGGCTGGTCGATGGGGCCGCGATCATGAACCAGGTGCCGCTGCAGCGGACATCCTACGGGCCGTATTCGCGTGCCATGATCCGGATCTGCAAGGAAGAGAGCTTTCACCAACGTCAGGGATACGATGCCATTCGCAAGATGGCAGAAGGCACGCCCGCGCAGAAGAAGATGGCACAGGATGCCCTGAACCGGTTTTGGTACCCATCGTTGATGATGTTCGGACCCTCGGACAAGGACTCGGTCCATTCGACTCAATCCATGGCCTGGAAGATTAAGATGAACACCAATGACGAGCTTCGTCAGAAATTCGTCGATCAGACCGTGCCGCAGGCCGAATTTCTTGGCCTGACCGTCCCCGACCCGGAGCTGAAATGGAACGAAGAACGCGGCCATTACGATTTTTCGGAACCCGACTGGACCGAGTTCTTTGATGTCATCAAGGGCAACGGCCCTTGCAACACCGACCGCCTGGCTGCGCGCAACAAGGCCTGGGACGACGGACAATGGGTGCGCGACGGCCTGCTGGCCCACGCCAAGAAGAAACGCGCCGGTCAAGTGGCCGCTGAATAAGCCTGACCTGAGGAGGAAACCCGATGAAAAACGAATGGCCCCTATGGGAAGTCTTTATCCGCGGTCAGCACGGTATGAGCCACCGTCATGTCGGTTCACTGCACGCACCGGACGCAGAAATGGCGATCAAGAACGCACGCGATGTCTACACGCGCCGCAACGAAGGCGTGTCGATCTGGGTGGTCGAAGCGAACAATATCTCGGCCTCATCCCCCAGCGAAAAAGGCCCGCTGTATGAGCCCAGCGAAAGCAAGGTTTACCGCCACCCGACATTCTTCGACATTCCCGATGAAGTGGGGGCGATGTGATGACCCGCGACGAAGCCTTCCTACAGTTTCTGCTAAGAATGGGTGACAACACACTCATCCTTGGTCACCGCGTGAGCGAATGGTGCGGTCATGCGCCTGTGCTGGAAGAAGATATCGCACTGGCCAATACCGCGCTGGACCTCATCGGCCAGACCCAGATGTGGCTTGGCCTTGCAGGCGAAATCGACGGCGGCCAAAGTGCCGATGATCTGGCGTTCCTGCGCGATGCCTGGGATTTTCGCAATGTTCTGATGGTCGAGGTTCCGAACGAGGATTTCGGCCGGACCCTAATGCGCCAGTTCTTGTTTGATGCGTGGCATTCGATCATGCTGGGGCGTCTGATCAAATCGTCAGACGACCGTGTCGCGGCCATTGCGGCCAAAGCCAGCAAAGAGGTTGCCTATCACCTGGAACGCTCTGGCGACACGGTGGTTGGCTTGGGCGACGGAACGGCGGAAAGCCACGACCGGATGCAAGCGGCGCTGGATTATCTTTGGCCCTACGTGGGTGAGATGTTCGCCAGCGACGATGTGGATACCCAGATGGCAGCCGCTGGTATCGCGCCCAATCCTGCCGATTTGCGCGAAGAATATGACGCTTTGGTTCAGCGGGTCTTGGCGGATGCGACGCTAACGATCCCAGACAGCGATTTCGCGCATAAGGGCGGGCGTACCGGGCAGATGCATACCGAGCACCTGGGGCATTTGCTGACTCAGATGCAATGGCTGCAACGCGCCTATCCCGGCGCAAGCTGGTAAGCCGATATGGAACGGGTGCCGACAGATCAGATATGGGACTGGCTGGATGCCGTCCCCGACCCTGAAATACCCGTCATTTCTGTGGTTGATCTGGGGATTGTGCGCGATGTGCGCTGGGATGCCGAAACCTTGAAGGTGACGGTGACACCGACCTATTCAGGTTGTCCGGCGACGTCGATCATCAGCATGGACATTGAAACCGCGCTACGGGATCGCGGGATCGAAGATATCCGGATCGAGACCACCATCACTCCCGCATGGACCACCGATTGGCTCAGCGACAAGGGCCGCGCCCGGCTGGAAGAATACGGTATCGCCCCGCCACAACCGGCAGGCGGTCCGCAGCGGTGCCCGCATTGTGGCAGTAAGGCGGTTGAGAAGGTTAGCCAGTTCGGCTCGACCCCGTGCAAGGCACATTGGCGCTGCACCGACTGCCTTGAACCTTTTGACTATTTCAAGTGCATCTGAGGAGGAGCACCGGATGGCACGTTTCCACGACCTGAAGGTCACCGACATCCACAAAACGATCCGCGACGCGGTGGTTTTGACGCTGGAGCCCATGAATGGTGCCGCGCAAGAGTTTGACTTTACCGCCGGTCAATACCTGACGTTCCGCCGCGAGTTCGACGGCGAAGAATTGCGCCGGTCCTATTCGATCTGCGCAGGCAAGGACGACGGTGTCCTGCAGGTTGGGATCAAGCGCGTCGACGGCGGGGCGTTCTCGGGCTGGGCGAACTCGGAACTGAGTGTCGGGGACATCGTGCAGGCAATGCCGCCGATGGGTAGCTTTCACGCTCCCATCGATGCAGATTCAGAAAAGCAATATCTCGGTTTTGCCGGTGGGTCCGGGGTGACGCCAGTTCTGTCGATCCTCAAAACGACACTCGCCCGTGAACCCCAGTCGCGCTTTACGCTGATCTATGCCAACAAGGGCATCAACACGATCATGTTCCGCGAAGAACTTGAGGACCTCAAGAACTTGTATATGGGGCGCCTTAACGTGATCCATATTCTCGAAACGGATTCCCAGGAAATTGACCTGTTCACCGGGCTGGTGACACAGGAAAAATGCGCCGAACTATTCAAGCACTGGGTCGATATCGAAAACGTCGATACGGCGTTCATTTGTGGTCCTGAACCCATGATGCTGGGGATCGCAGCGGCCCTGCGCGACCACGGGCTAGACGACAGCCAGATCAAATTCGAACTTTTTGCCAGCGCCCAGCCGGGTCGCGCAAAACGCAAAGCAAGTTCGGCAGATGCCGGTCGGACAGACAATCAGACCAGTGCATCCATTACGCTGGATGGCTCGACCCAGAATCTGACCATCCCCAAGGACCTGTCCATTCTGGATGCTGCTTTGGAAAACGCGTTGGACGCTCCCTATGCCTGCAAAGCCGGGGTCTGTTCGACCTGCCGCTGCAAAGTACTGGAAGGTGAGGTCGAGATGGTCGCAAACCACGCGCTTGAGGACTATGAGGTCGAAAAGGGTTATGTGCTCAGCTGTCAGGCCTATCCGATAACGGACCGTGTGGTCGTGGATTACGATCAGTAGAGGAGAGGTAGACATGACCGATACGATGACTCTCGACAGCTATTTGGCAGCGGGCGGCGTGCTGACCAACCCGTCAAACGTTCCGCCACGCTATCGTGCGGAACTGCTGAAACTGATGGCAACCTTTGTTGACAGTGAATTGGCAGGCGCAGCCGGTTTTGCTGACGTAATTAACCTCGGGCCAGGAATAAAAGAACGCATCGCTGCCGCGAAGATCGTGCTTGAAAAAACGGATCATGCAAATCGTGTTCTGAACATCATGGGAGAGTTTGGAGCCGACACAGAACGCTACGCCAATCATCATCCGTGGACGGCCCGGTTAAGCCGGGGTGCGGACATCGGAGCAACGCGTTCCGAACATGATATGCGCTTGGCTGTGTTCAACTATCCGTTCTCGGGTTGGACGGATGCCGTGATCATGAATCTGCTCATGAGCCGCGCCGTCGCCGAACAACTGGCTGAGTATTCTACGATTTCCTACCAACCCCTGGCCGAGGCGTTCCGCTCAATTGCTCCGATCGAAGCACACCATGGTGAACTGTCGATGGAAGGCGCAAATAAGTTGATCGAACGAGGCGAAGCTGAGCAAATGCAAGTCTCGGTCGACTACTGGTGGCCTCGCGTCGCGGTGTCCTTCGGGGGCGATGATCCGAAACGTTTCGAGTTGTTGAAATCTCTTGGTCTGCGGCGGAATAAAAACAGTTCCCTGAGAGAACGCTGGAGCCAGACGATGGATGACACGCTGAAGACTTTGGGATTGAAAACGCCTTTGTAAATCACTTGATTGGGGCGAGTTTGGGCCTGTCCTCTAGTCTGAGGCGAGGCCCAAGTTTTTGGGAAAACAAGAAAAATAGCAATGTAGGGCTGGGGTTTGTCGGACGTGGCCTGACGACTGATCGCAATGGGCCATTCGGTAACACTTCAGATTATCGATTATCCGGGGATTCAGAAATTCGCTCAATGGGGAATGAAAGAACTCTTGGATTACGCGAGTAAACAGGCTGAAAATCTTGGTTTCTTGCTGTTCACAAGTGAGATCGCGCTGCAACCAATTGGCCAGCCCGTGGTGATCGTCCCAACGCCATCAGTTTGGGTCAATTCCTAAAGCGAAACACTTTGGAGTGAGTTACATACAGCCCGACGAGTACACGCCAAATCCACCAGTTCTATACATTACAAAACGTTTTGCTGAAAACTAACATCAGGGGTACTCTTTGCGCTGATCCAATCGCAGCAAATATGACACCCATGAAGCCACAGCTAGACAGCGCATATTTTAAACCGCTTGTGCGGACGAATTTGCGTTCACGATCTGTAGAGGGCTTTTCTCAGGATCTGGAAAAAATCTGCGGGCAGTTTGCTGTTGAGTCCAGTGATGCCACGCGCGGACGTATTGACGGGGATATCTCCACCTTACCGGTCTCACGCTTTGAGACGGCAATCGTATCACTGGACGCACAAAGGGTTTTTCGGGACGAGCGTATGATCCGACAAGACCCCGGAGAGCACTTGTTTCTTCTCATCCAAGACAAGGGAAATTGTCGTATCCACCAGAATGATACATCAGTTTTGTTGGGTCCCGGCGACATGTATCTGGTCGACAGCGCGAAGCGGTCGGAGTTTGTTTATGACGGGATGAACTCGCGTCAGGTTTCGATCCATTTGCCACGCGACGAGATGGTCCACAGATTCGGTGAGATCTGCACGGGAGGTATTTCGGTAGATCGAAACGACCCGCTGTTTTTCGCCATGCGTGCCGTGCTGGCCAAGATATTTACCGAGGAAGCCACTGTCGCCCCACATTTGGGCGAAGCCTTTCTGAGCTTGTTAGGTGCGTATTTCCGCTGTGTCAGCCATCAGGAAGATCAACGCGGGCGAGAAGCAAACGCGGTCCTCTCGCGCGCCCTTCAACTGATTGAACAGAACGCGATGGATCCTGCATTCGGACCGCAGGCATTGGCCGAAGCATTGCAGGTTTCGCCTCGGACGCTACAGCGTCATTTTGGAACCCTTGGGGAAACCGCCAGCAAACGCCTTATGTCCGTGCGGCTTGAAACAGCGAAAGCCCGGCTAAAAGAGGTGAACTCTGACGTAGGGCGCGACACGATCGCTGCGGTTGCGTATGATTCCGGTTTCAACGACCTGTCGCATTTCTACAAAGTCTTTCGGGAACGATTTGGTGTCTCACCCGGGGCGGTGCGGAAAAGTATGTCGTCCTAAGCCATAATTTTTGGCGCAAAACCCCAAGACTCGACCGACCGGTCGGATAATAGTACTCCCCAGCCTTGCTGCGTTCGCGCACAGGCATCGCGATTTAGGGAGGACAAGCCGTGATCGAATACGATCTGACTATCGGGGGGCAATCGGTATCGACTGCCGCCAGCTTTGACGTATTGAACCCGTCAACCGGTGAAGTCGCAGGGCGTGCGCCCAATGCGACACGCGCTGATCTGGATACTGCCGTTAAAGCTGCGAAAGCTGCTTTCGAAAGCTGGTCGGCCAAATCGGATAAAGAACTGCAGGCCGCATGCGAGGCCGTAGCGCAGAAGATCGGAGAACATTCCGAGGAACTCGCACAGATTATAACAGCCGAACAGGGTAAGCCGCTTAACGGGCTTGGATCGCGCTGGGAAATGGGCGGGGCAGGGGCTTGGGCAGGATATACTGCCGGGCTGTCCCTACCAATGAAAGTGTTGCAAGATAACAACGAAGGCCGCGTTGAACTACACCGCAAGCCGCTGGGCGTTGTGGGGTCGATCACCCCTTGGAACTTCCCAGTGATGATTGCGATCTGGCATATCATGCCAGCGCTGCGCACCGGCAATACGGTGGTTATCAAACCCTCGCCTCTGACCCCACTGTCGACCCTGCGCCTTGTTCAGATCATCAACGACGTGCTGCCTGCGGGCGTCGTGAACGTGATCACAAGCGATGACAAGGGCGACAACATCGGAGGGGCTATGTCTGCCCATCCCGATATCCGCAAGATCGTCTTCACCGGGTCCTGTGCGACAGGGCAGAAGGTCATGGCCTCGGCCGCGGAAACCATGAAACGCCTGACCCTGGAACTGGGGGGCAATGATGCCGGTATCGTTCTGCCCGACGCAGATCCGCAAGCGATTGCCGAAGGTTTGTTCTGGGGCGGTTTTATCAATAACGGCCAAACCTGCGCTGCGATGAAACGTCTTTATGTCCACGAAAGCATCCATGACGAGGTTTGCGACGCGCTGGTGGCCTTCGCCCGCAATATCCCGGTGGGGGATGGCATGGACGACAACGCGATCCTGGGTCCGGTCCAGAACAAGATGCAGTTTGACAAGGTCAGCGGCTTGGTGGCCGATGCGAAAGAGCGTGGCCAGGTCTTGCTGGGCGGTGCGCCGGGCGACGGGTTGTTCTTCCCTCCCACGATCATTGCAGGCCTGAAAAACGGCGATCCGCTGGTCGATGAAGAACAGTTCGGCCCGGCGCTGCCAATCATCAAGTATTCAGAAGTGGAAGACGCGATTGCGGCCGCCAATGACAGCCCGAACGGGTTGGGTGGCTCAGTCTGGTCGTCTGACATCGACGCCGCAAAGGCCGTTGCCAGCCGTATGGAATGTGGTTCGGTCTGGATCAACAAACATGGCGCAATTCAACCCAACGCCCCGTTCGGAGGGGTCAAATCATCTGGCGTTGGTGTCGAATTCGCGGACGAAGGTTTGGCCGAATACACCGATATCCAAGTCGTATTCAGCTAAGAACAAGATAGGAGAGGAAAAGATGAAGATCAGAAGTATCCTTGCCACAACTGCACTGGGCGCGGTTTTCGCCGGCAGCGCTTTGGCACATCCCCTGGACGGGTTAACGCCGGATGAACTCCAGCAAATCAACACGATCCTGAAAGACAGCGGCACTGTCACCGACAAGACGCTGTACCCTTTGATCGATCTACACGAGCCGTCGAAAGCCGAAGTTCTGGCTTGGAAACAAGGCGATGCACTGGATCGCAAGGCGATGGTGCAATACACCACCGACGAAGGATTCAGCGAAGCAATCGTGAACATCACGCAAGGTACCGTTGAAGATAACTTTGCCATCGAAGGCTCGGGCCAGCCGATGGTATTGTTTGCGGAATTCATCGGTGCATTGGAAGGGGCGCTGGGTCACCCGGATATGATCGCCGGGCTCGAAGCGCGCGGCCTGACAAATGAAGACGCCTTCTGTCTGCCGTTGACAGCGGGTAACTTCTTTACCCCCGAATTTGATGGCACCCGCCTGATGAAGGTGCCCTGCTATCAGAACCCGACGGGCTCGAACTTCTACGCAAAGCCGATCGAAGGATTGTTCGCAATCTACGACATCGGCAAGCAAGAGGTTGTTGAGGTCATCGATACCGGTGCGATCCCGTTGCCGCAAGACGCCTGGGGTTACACGGCCGAAGAGGTGGCCGAACGGGTCGAACTGCGACCGGAAACCAACAAGGTTCTGCTGACGCAGGAAGGTGGCCCGAACTACACCCTGGATGGCAACCACCTGGAATGGGACATCTGGCGTATGAATCTGCGCGCGGAAAAGCGTGCGGGTCTGGTCGTCTCGAACATTGATGTCAACGATCAGGGCAATTGACGTTCGGTCATCTATCAGACGCATCTGTCCGAAGTGTTTGTCCCCTATATGGATCCGACCGAGGGGTGGTACTGGCGGACCTATATGGACAGTGGCGAATACGGGTTTGGACTGTTCCTGACGCCGTTGCGTGCGGGTGTGGATTGTCCTGAATATGCAACTTTCCTGCCTGCCGTAATCGCGGATGACGCAGGTATGCCGTTGGAAATCCCGGATGCGATCTGCATCTTCGAGCGCAACATTGGTGACCCTGCTTGGCGCCACTTTGAGATCTTTGCTCAGACGCCAGACAACTTTGTACCTGCTGAGGGCCGCTCGGAAACCGAATTGGTTGTACGCACTGCGTCAGAGGTCGGTAACTATGACTATCTGATCGACTACCGCTTCAAGCAGGACGGTCAGATGTTCATCAAGATCGGCGCAACCGGTCTGGACGCGGTCAAAGGCGTGGTTTCGACCTCGATGAATGATGAAACCGCTGCGGAAGACACCAAGTATGGCACGTTGATTGCACCGCATCTGGTTGCGGCCAACCATGACCACTATTTCAACTTCCGGATCGACTTTGACATCGACCAGCCGGTCAACCACATGGGGTTGATGGAAATCGTCCCGGCCGAAATACCTGCGGACAGTCCGCGCAAATCGATGTGGACCTGGCAACATGTGATGCCGGACAGTGAGCTGGACGCGCGCTATCGCTTCAGCGCGTCCAAACCGCGTCACGTCCATATCTCGAACCCGCAATCAGAAGGGTATCTGGGCCACACTCCGGGTTGGATGATCCACCACGGCTCGATCGCATACGGTCCGTTCGACTTTGAAAGCGACCCTCCGTTCAAGCGTAACGCCTATATCGAGTACTCCTCGTGGACGACTGTCTATGACCAAGAGCAGCGCTATGCAGGTGGCAAATATGCGATGCAAAGCGACGGTTCTGACACGCTGGCGGAATGGGTTAAAGAGGACAAGCCGCTGATGGGTCAGGATATTGTGTCCTGGTTCACCGCAGGGTTCCACCACATCCCGCGGATGGAAGACTGGCCGGTCATGTCGACCGAGTGGAAGACGGTTCACATCATGCCGTTCAATTTCTTCGCGCATAACCCGGCGTTGACGATCCGCGAGTGATTGATGGCAAATGAAATTAAAAGGGCGGCCGCAATAGGCCGCCCGTTCTTTTTGTGTCTTCTTGTTTTTTCTTAGTTCTGCAGCATCGAATACAGACCATCCAGGATCTGATCAGCCTGCTCGATCGGAATATGATTGGGGGCGGGGAAAGGATGATCTTGTTGGCGTCGATCCGTAACAAAACACCATCATCCTATAGCTCCTTACAGATGCGGCGCATTTCGGGCACGAGTTCGGGGTCTTTCGGGGCGAAATGGTTTCCTTGGTCCCAGCACAGCCGAAAAGTTGTCGGGCCGACAACCAAGAGGTCAACTTTCCTTCGCGGCCTCCAGTGCCTGTTTCAGTGTTTCTCGATCCCCGATGTGGTTGGAAAGGATGAGAATGAGGCGCGCGTTCAGGGCTTCGCTTTCCTCATCCGACAGCCCTTCATGCACTGCGATGAGGTCTGCGTAAAAATCATCCGGGGAATACAGATTAGGTTCGGTAATCAGGGGCATCAGCTTATTCCTTTCCGCAGGCTCTAAGGACTGCTGAACGCAGTGCAGCCTCGTCGTAATTACGCCAGCGCGCCGCGACATGCTGGTCGGGGCGAATTAGGTAAACCGCCTGGCTTTCGGACCCAAGGTAACGCTCCGCCAATGCGTCCGAAGCCGTAAGGGACACGCTTCTGACCTTGATACCGTCGATATTGAGGCTGTTCGGAACTTCGGTGTTGAGTGCCAAAACCACGAAGTCGTTTCCAAGCTGATCGAGAAGGAATCCGTCGCCAACCGGGGCATCCTTGCATGGAGATCCTACTCTGGACGTGTCAGGACCTCCTGCGAGGTTATCTGCTCCGTTCAGGGACGAGCGATCATAGGTACAGGGCACTGACAGTCGCCCCGAATTCACCAGAGGTCGCGCAAATGTATGACGTTCGGCCAGACTAAGCACAGCGTCCCGGAAATTCTTGCTAACCTTCGATTTTGGTGTGATGAAATCGGTTGAACGGGTCGAATTCAGGATATTTTCATCCGCTCCGTAGATCCGTTCGTCATCATAGGTGTCCAGAAGGCTTTCCGGTGCCTTGCCCGAGATAACGAGGCCAAGCTTCCAACCAAGGTTGTCGACGTCCTGAAAGCCGGAATTCGCGCCACGTGCCCCGAAGGGAGACACTTGATGCGCCGCGTCGCCAGCGAAAACAACGCGCCCGTGGCGGAATTTGTTCATACGTCGGCACTGGAAGGTGTAGATGGACGACCACACCATTTCATACTCGACGTCATCGCCCAACATCGCATCCAGCCGCCTGCGGATGTTTTCCTCTTTCAACTCTTCCTTGCGATCGACATCCCAGCCGATCTGGAAGTCCACGCGCCACACGTCATCAGGCTGTTTGTGCAGCAAAGTCGAGGCGCCGGACTTGAAGTAGGGCTCGAACCAGAACCAGCGCTCTGTCGGGAATGTGTTGTTCTTCATCCGGATATCAGCGATCAGAAAGCTGTCCTGAAAAACCCGGCCTTCAAATCCCAGATCCAACATGTCGCGCGTTGGCGAACTTGCGCCATCGCAGGCGATCATCCAATCCGCCTCAAGCTGGTAAGGCCCGTCCGGAGTTGTGACGGACAGAACAACATGGTCGTCCTTGACGTCTACAGCTTCGACCCGGTTCTTGCCTCGGATTTCAATCGGCGCGCCGCGTTCCTGTTCCGCGCATATCGCTTCGAAAATAAACTTTTCGAAGTAGGGCTGCTGCAAGTTGATGAAGGCAGGGTTACGATGGCCGGATTCTGGCAAGAGGTTAAACTCAAAGACCTTTCGATCATCCTGAAACACCTTCCCAACATTCCAGACCACCCCTTTTTCGAGCATCGGCGCGCCGCATCCGTAACGGTCGGCGATTTCCAGCGTTCGCTTGGCAAAGCAGATGGCGCGGCTTCCCATGCCGATCCCTTCGTGATCGTCCAGCACCAACGCCGGAATGCCCTGTCGACCAAGGTCCAGCGCGGCGGCCATGCCGATAGGACCACCTCCGACTATGACAACCGGGTGACGCACAGCATCGGATGCGTCCTGATCTTTTGATTTCTCATAAGGGTAAAGCTTGAAGGCGAGGGAATATCGGTCCTGAAGCATCGAAACACCTAGCTTGTTGAGTTCGGAGGAGATGAGTGGGTTCAGCCTTGCAACTGTTCCCACATTTCCAGATCGCGTTTGTCAGTCCAGATGCGAGGGTGGGCGATCCCCCGAGCTTCGTCATAGGCACGGCTGACGTTGAACGGCAGGCAGTGCTCGTAAATCGCGTAGTCTTTGAATTTAGGGTCACAGGCGTCGCGAACGGCATCCCATGCGTCTTTCAGGCTGCCGCCTTTCATCGCGACCTTCTTGGCGGGCTCGTAGGTTGAGTTGACAAAGTCGCGAGTGCTTTCGATGGCCCGTTCGACTGCTTCTTTGCCGATCAGCGCGCCGCCGCGCCCCGGAGCAATGGCGTCGACGTCATAAGCTTTGATATTATCCAGCGTCCGGCCCCAATCGGCAAAGTGACCATCTCCGCAATAGCAGGCCGAGTGGTCCTCGACGATGTCGCCGGTGAACATGACGTTCTGATCAGGCACATGGATCACCGCATCGCCTGCCGTATGCGCGCGGCCGATCTGTTTGATATCCACGCGGCGGTTACCCAGATAGACTGTCATGCTATCGCTGAATGTGGTGGTAGGCCAGGTCAGGCCTGGGATGCTTTCATGACCTTCGAACAGGCGCGGGAATCGCTGGAACTCGCTGTCCCAGTCCTCTTGCCCGCGTTCCACGACCATTGAGCGCGCCACATCCGACATGATCACTTGCGGCGCGTTGAAGGCCGAGGCGCCCAGAACGCGCACCGCGTGATAGTGCGTGAGCACAACATGGCTGATCGGCTTGTCGGTGACTTCACGCACCTTCTCGATCACTTTGTTCGCCAGACGCGGGGTGGCCTGCGCCTCGACAATCATGACGCTGTCGTCGCCGATAATGACGCCCGAATTCGGGTCACCTTCGGCAGTAAAGGCCCACAGGCCCTCGCCGATCTCATCGAAGGTGATTTTCTTTTCTGTCATGTCGCCTTGCGATGCGAATGCTTTAGCCATGGGAGTCCTCCGGTGCCCGAGCGGGCGATTTCACTTGTCAGTTGCTTTTGTAGGGATCGTCGAGTGCTGCGAGGACTTGCCCCGTGCAATCGCCGAAACCGATCCGATAGCCGTCGCCTATCGCAGCGCCCCTCAGGGTTAGGGTGTCTCCGTCTTCAACAAAGCTGCGGGTCTCACCGGTGTCGAGAGTAAATGGCTCTTTGGCCCCCCAGCTGAGTTCCAAAAGGGAGCCGCGATTGTGCTTTTCCGGGCCGGAAATTGTGCCCGAGCCCAGAAGATCGCCGGTATTCATCGGGCACCCGGACGTGGTGTGATGGGCCAATTGCTGAGCTGCAGAATAATACATCTCATTGTAATTGGTTCGGGCAATGATTGTAGCCGCCTTGCCCTTGGGAGCCAACGTGACCAACAGGTCGATGTCGTATAGCATCGGGCCACAATCCTTCAGGTGGTCCAGCAATTCGAACTCTCGCGCTGGGGTGTTGCATCGGAAAGGCTCAAGCGCAGCTTTGGTCACGATCCAGGGACTGATCGAGGTTGCCGTGGCCTTGGCCTGGAACGGCCCCAGCGGTTGGTATTCCCAAGCCTGAATGTCGCGGGCAGACCAGTCGTTCAGCAGTACGTAGCCAAAAATGTTGTTATCCGCCTCTTGCACCGAGATCGGACCATCGGAAGGGGTTCCAACAATTGCGCCCATCTCAAGCTCAATATCGAACCGTTGCGACGGGGCAAACCGGGGCAGGGTGTCGTTTGGACCTTTCAGTTGACCCCAGGGGCGACGAATGTCCGTGCCCGAAACAACCACTGAAGAGGCACGACCGTTGTAACCGATTGGGATGTGAAGCCAGTTCGGGGGCAGCGCGTTTTCCGGCCCGCGGAACATGGTGCCAACATTGAAAGCATGGTGTCGGCCCGCGTAGAAATCTGTGTATTCGCTTACAGCGAAGGGCATATGCATCTTGGCATCGTCTTGCGCGACGAGAAGCGGTTCGATTTTATCTCGTTCTTCGACGCCTTCGGCCAAGAGGCTTATCAGCCGGTCCCGCAATGCAGCCCACACTGCCGGGCCCTCTTCCATCAATGGATTCCAGAAAGGCAGATCGAAAAGGGGTTCGTCGCTCAGGGCAATCAGGCCTTCGGCCTCGGCAGCGGAGACGTCGAGGATCATATCGCCGATGGCCACGCCACAACGGGGTTCGCCGCCTTCGGTCGAAAAAACCCCATAAGGCAGGTTGTTCAAGGGAAAAGGATGGGCTTCATCATTGGCCGATGTCACCCAGGAGTTCATCAAAGGCATTCTATATCCAGACTTTTGTCACGAGCGGATTTGTTGTTTCATTTTTTGCCGGGCGTGCCGTCAAATTTCTTTTCGATGTCTGCCCAGCAGTCAATATAGTCGTCCTGCAGCGGCGCCTCGGTCGCGGCGAAGGCCGTCAGATGCTGTGGGAAGCGGGTTTCGAACATGAAGGACATGGTGTGGTCCAGCTTGTCCGGCCCCAGATTGGCGTTTGAGGCCTTTTCGAACGCTTCCCGGTCCGGGCCGTGCGGGATCATCATGTTGTGCAGGCTCATGCCGCCGGGGACAAAGCCCTGCGGTTTGGCATCATACTGGCCGTAGATATTGCCCATCAGCTCGGACATGATGTTCTTGTGATACCACGGCGGGCGGAACGTGTCCTCGGCCACCATCCAACGCTCGCGGAACAGGACGAAGTCGATATTGGCTGTGCCAGGCTGGCCCGAAGGGGCCGTCAGGACGGTGAAGATTGACGGATCCGGGTGGTCGAACAAGATTGCGCCGACCGGGCAATAGGTGCGCAGGTCGTATTTGTAAGGCGCATAGTTGCCGTGCCAGGCCACTACGTCCAGCGGGCTATGACCGATCTGAGTGACGTGGAACTGCCCGCACCATTTGATCGTCACGGTCGAGGGCACCTCTCGGTCCTCGAATGCAGCGACGGGTGCTTTGAAATCGCGCGGATTGGCCATGCAATTGGCGCCGATTGGTCCACGCCCTGGCAGTTCGAATTTCTGCCCGTAGTTCTCACAGACAAATCCGCGTGCCGGACCTTCCAGCACTTCAACACGGTAGAGCAAGCCGCGTGGCAGGATCGCGATTTCCTGCGGTTCCAGATCAATGATCCCCAGCTCGGTCACAAAACGCAGACGACCGTCTTGCGGAACCACCAGCAGCTCGGAGTCGGCTGAGAAGAAATAGTCATCCACCATCGAGTCGGTGACCAGATAGACATGGCTGGCCATGCCGACCTGCGTGTTCACGTCCCCCGCCGTCGTCATGGTGCGCATCCCGGTCAGCCACGTTAAAGGGGCGTCAGAATGCGGAACCGGGTCCCAGCGATACTGGCCCAGGCTGATCACATCCGGGTCGATACAGGGCGCGGACTTCCAGTAGGGCAGGTCAATTTTCTCATAGCGATGCGAGTGCTTGACCGACGGACGAATGCGGTAGCACCACGTCCGCTCGGGCGGATTGGCGGTGAAGGCCGTGCCGCTGAGTTGTTCGCCATAGAGGCCGTAGTTGCAGCG
Organism: Ruegeria sp. B10; assembly: GCF_056539825.1. Lineage (NCBI taxonomy): Bacteria > Pseudomonadati > Pseudomonadota > Alphaproteobacteria > Rhodobacterales > Roseobacteraceae > Ruegeria > Ruegeria sp. B10. The sequence goes on along the minus strand of NZ_JBQFVP010000015.1, from coordinate 71,138 downwards.
CTGCGGGCTGTTCATGCCCTGCGGCAGCGCGCCAGGCAAAGCCTCGGTCTCAAAATCATTGGCCCAACCGGGCATGTAACCCTTTGAAATGGCGTTCCCATCTTCTGCAACGGTCAATCCGCTATGTTTAACGAGTGCATTCATCTGGATCTCCTTATCACTCGATTCGAGAAGATTTTGGGTTCACAGTAAATATTTGTTGCATTTGCAACGTTGTCAATATTTTTGTTGCAGATGCAATGAAAATCTGAATTCAATAACGCCGAAAGGAAATCCCTGCATGAGCACCAAAAACTTGCCTGAGTTCGATTTGGAAGGGTTCTTGCCATACCGGCTTACGGTGCTGGCCGCGCGACTGAGCGCAGAAATGGCGCAGCAGTACAAACATGAGTTTGGCGTTTCGAACCCGGAATGGCGCGTTCTTGTGAATGTCGGATATGCCGAAAACCCGTCGGTTCGGGACATTGAGAAACGAGTCAGTCTAGAGAAGTCAAAGGTCAGCCGTGCGGCCGCACGGCTTGAATCCCGCGGACTGATCACCAAGGTTGAAGACCCTGCCGACAGACGACTTGTTAAACTCGACCTTACGGAAAAAGGCGCGGATCTTCTCAGCCAATTGGTCCCTATTGCACTGTCGTTTCAATCCAGCCTGGAAACCAAACTTGGTGAGTCTCAGGAAGCGCTGAATGCCGCACTCGATCTGCTGTCGGAAGAATGAATGATTAAACTTTATGACTATTGGCGCTCTTCAGCCAGCTATCGTGTGCGGATTGCGCTAGGCCTTGCCGGGGAAAGCTGGCAAACCGTCATCGTGAACCTGCTGGAAGCTGAGCAGCAGTCCGACGCGCATCTGTCCAGAAACCCTCAGGGTCTGGTGCCGGTGTTGGAGATAGACGGCAATAGGTTCACCCAGTCGCTAGCGCAGATCGAGTATATTGACGAAACCAGAGGCCTTGGCCTTTTGCCCTCGGACCCTGTGGGCCGCGCCGAGGTGCGTGCGTTGTCTTATGCTGTGGCAATGGATATCCATCCGGTTTGCAACCTTCGAGTGGTGAAATGGGCCGTAGAACACTCAGGGAAACAAATTTCGAATGAAGGCTGGATGCAGCATTTTATCGGCGAAGGTCTGGCGGCTTACGAGGAGATGGCGCAGGGCGGTCCGTTTTCCTACGGTGACCGTGTAACGCTTGCCGACGTTTGCCTGATGCCTCAGCTTTACAACGCGCAAAGATGGGGTGTTGAATTGGCTGACCTGCCCAAGATTTCTCGGATCAAGGACAGCTTGGATCAGATCCCGGCCTTTCAGAACGCCCATCCGGACAACAGCCCTCATTAACTGTTTTCGTTCTCGCGACTCTGCCCATAGTCAGCCACAGCCTTTTCAAGGGCGCGAAGTCCATCCTTAAGCTTGTCTATGTCCTCATCGCTCATGCGTTCCAAAATCGAGTCAGCACAGTTCTGCACGGCTGGAAAAACTTCGTTGAATAGGGACTTTCCAGCCTCGGTACAGGAGTATTGGCGCAGCCTCCGGTCACTGTCCGCGACGGCGCGGCCAATTAGGCCCTTTTTCTCTAACCTGGTCGCAGCACGGCTTACCTGAACTTTGTCCAACGTGGTGCGCTGCGCCAGTTGGAGCGAGTTCGACTGACCCGCGCTGGCCAATAGAAACAACAGACGCCATTCCTCTCGCGAGAGGCCGTAGGTTCGACCATAGACCTGAACAAGCTGGCGAGAAAACGCCTCGGCGGTCGATGCAAGCTGATAAGGAAAGTATGTTTCAAGATTCACAAGAGCTCCTCACCAGCGGTCAATGCACACCATTGGATATGCAGGGAACTTATCTGAATTAAAGCAAATTCGCACGATCAGTGTTTTGCATTCTAACCAGAGGACTCTAGCTTTCCGACTAAAGAGCGCATTATCGACCAAAAACTTACCTCACTACTGAGGTAAGGGAACAATTTAGACCGCTTTGTTGAGCACATTTGCTTGCGCACGGGCCTTAGCGTAGCGCAAGCTTTGACTTCCGTGGCATTCTCTTAGTCTCAGAGTCCTCTAACTACTCTGAACACTAGGTTTTCTTTGTTGAACTGCCAATGGGCGTTTAGTGCAGTTTGCTATTCAGGGCAGCGCGCAGTCGAATCGCATTCTTGGTGAGACTACGGTTCCAACAAAATCAACTATTTAGAACATTGAATTTTTGAGACTCCAGAATCCGAGATTGATATCCAAACAAATAATAAGCAGTCATTCATTTAACACGCAGTGAACGACTGCATTGAGCCCGAAGCGGACGTTGCTTTCTCGAAGATGTCAGGGTCACCCTGCACAGTCGCAAGTAGCGCTGCACCTTCCAGCGTTGCGAGCATAGTTAGTGCGTCAGAAAGCGGATCGGCGCTGTCCGGAAATGCGCTGACAAGCCGATCGACCAATGCTGCAAAGAACATTTTTGCCGCCTCCACGACCGGTTCAGGCAGGCCTCCGCTTTCAGCTGCGAGCAGTCCACAAAGGCACATTTTTCCGTCCTGGCGCAAGCTTTCCGCGAAAAGCTCGCGTAGGCGCGCGACACGCGTATGAGACGGGCATTCATCCAAAGCGTCTAGGAAACGGGACGTGTAATTTCTGGCCAGTCGAGCGACCAGATCGGTCTTGGTCGGGAAGTAATGATGTACGCCTGCGCTAGTCAGCCCTGCGTCGCGCGCAATGTCTCGGAACGAAAAGCCGTTGTAGCCGCCAGTGCGGACCCGCGCCTCGGCGGCGGCAAGGATTTTCTCTTCTGATGTCATACCATCACCCTCGACAATTCATGCCGCGCTGCATCCATGGCTTCAAGAGCTCCTTCGAGGAAACCCCCGTGCGACGGTGCGGTTTCAGTTCCTGCAAAAATCACCCTCTGAGTAGGAGTGAGTGTACTATACATAGGATGGGCGTTAAGCGGCTTTAGGTCGGCAGAGGTGGCGGTAGCCATGTCGGCGCTCCAATCTTTGACGACTACACCGCGCGGCTCGGCTGCTTTGGGGCCAAACAGGCGAACCAGTTGCGCCACCGCTTGCGCTTCGAACCCGGATTGTCGGGCCCTGCCGGGCATTGCAAAACCGAACAGAGCACCCTTGGTGCCGTCCATGGGTGACGCGTCATGGATTTCAGCCAGCGGACCTTGATGAGAGATTGCGTCACCATTCAGGCCCGCGTCGCGCCAGAATGGGGTGTCGTAAAGAGCAACGAGTTTGGCGTGCCCGGCCATCCATGTTGGAACATCCGGAACGACCACACCCATCTGTGCAGCGAGGCGCGGGGGCAACGCCAAAACAACGAAGTCGGCGCGCAATGAAAACCCGTTTCCGCTCAAGGTCACGAATTCGTCTTCTTCGATCACACGCCGAACTTCGTGACCAAGGCGCAGCGTATCATCAAGCTTTTGGGCGAGGGCGTTGGTTATCTGAGCGAGTCCGCCTGAAACGCGAAGCGCGTCACCCATGGGGGCGAAATCGAAGTCACGACGCACATTTCCCTGTGCATCCTCGAACGCCAATCGTCCATCGCTGTATTGTGGAAATGTTCGCAGCCCAAGTGTGTCTACGAGGGCCAGCATGCGATAATTGTGCGGCCAAATCCAAGCAGGGCCGAGGTCATAGCCGCTCTGTGAGAGAACGCGACCGCCTACGCGGTCGCGCGCCTCCAGCAAAAGCACGTCGCGCCCTTCAAGCTTCAGCGCATGCGCCAAAGCGAGGCCGGACAACCCTGCGCCGACGATGACAATTTCTGCGCTTGGCTTCATGTCGCGCTCTCTGCGACGTGACTAAGGTGGCCGGTCTTGATCCAGATTCGCGCCCCGTCAGCTCCAGCGGTCGCCTCGAAACTCGCCCCGACGGGTAGGCGTAACCAATCCCAGCGGGACAGGGTATCGCCGCCCTCGTTCAGGCTCCCATCAATCACAAAGACCTCAAGCCCGCCTGAGGCATGTAGAGAGCGCACTGTACCTGCATCCCAGTGTTCCATCGCTACAGTTTCACGTACATCTGTGTAAAGGGGCAACCTGGAAACACCATCTGCTGCTTCAATCCAGCTTGCCTTGCCGCTGTCGATCTGGACCTGATTGCGGTCGCTAGCGTCGAATTGGTGGAGCTTTACCAGAATTGTCGCGCCGTCCTGTGCGGCAGGTGTATGAGACGAGGTCGGTGGGTTCCGCACGTAGGAACCAGTTGGAAAATCACCGTCCTCGTCCTGAAATGTACCGTCGAGCACCAGGTATTCTTCGCCACCGTCATGCGTGTGGGCAGAGAAGGCGCTGCCAGGCGCGAAACGTACGATGGTGGTGGCACGAGCTACTTCCTCTCCAATTCGGTCAAGCATCTTCCGCTCAACTCCAGGCATCGGGGATGCGACCCAATCGTTCTCACTAAAACGTACAAGAACACGTTCATTAAAGTCGGCATTCACGCGCATGGTTTGGTCTCCTTCTATCGTCACTGTACTTGTGCAAATTGGCTCTACTTACCTACTGATAGGTAGGTTATTTCTCAATATCGCTATCGCAACAGTGATCACGCGTTCGTGATCCACTGGTTGAACCGCAGCGGCTGCCGGTCCCATCCTTCGAGTTAAGCAAGCAGCCTTGAAAGTCAGCAATGCAACCCAAACCTGACGAATGCAAATGCTGCGACCTTATGGATCAGGAAAACCGGTGGCGGTTCGTTCGACCAATCGAGATAAGTCTTGTTAAACGTCGGTAGTGGGCCCAGATCTACCACGTTAAGTTAAAGGCATACTGGACATGCATTAGGCAGGGCGCAGCCCCTGAGCAGACTTTCAAAGCCGGACCTTGCTGTTTCAGATTTGCTGACAAACCTGCCAATTGACCAATGTCTGCTTTTCGCACTCGCTCTTAGTTCGAACAACCGTTCTTTGTCTGGCAAAGGCCGGACTATAGACAAATTAGCAAAACCGAACGGTTTAATCCTCTCGATAGCTGCTTCCATCTCGGCCGAGGCGGCGTTTGTGAGCCCAGCAATTCCTCGTAAGTCGAAGTCACAGTGCTAGTGGCAACCGATACGATAAGAGTTCGACTGGACCCACGTGCATTCAGATCCAACAAAACGAAAGTGCTCAACCCGAGAATGAATTGAACAGAGAATTGTAACTAAATACGCCATTGCCGCGTTGCGAAGGGCTGATTGTTCCATGTCGCATTCAACTCAGCATCCGCCGTGGTGCGGTCGCCTGTGGTTCTGGCAGTCAATGCGACCAAAACCTCGGCAGTTCCATCAGGCCGTTCGAAAACCATCCTGTGAAGTACGTTTGTCTGTTTCTCAACGCCATCTGAAGCATCCAGACTGTGCGTCATGCTTGTTTCATAGCTGAAAGCGGTTTCTGTTTGGGCGAAGGTTGTTTTCAAAAGCGGCTGATGCCATCCCATCTCAATCCTGTCTCCGGTGGTCTGTGTCCAGCGAGACAAAGGGTCAGGCGCATAGGTGGAATGCCGCTTCTGCACGGGCAGCTCTTGTGCCGGGGGCAGTGGTGCGGACAAGTCTTCGGGCTCTTGGAGTAAAACAGGCAAACGCAGCGATGCATGGTATATCTGTATATCCAAGGCCGATGATTTCGCGTGAATGAGAGGCCAGAAAGATGACGACAAAGCCAGTCGCAGGCTGTGTCCCTTGCGCACGCGATAGGCGGTCGAATGAAGCCGGATGTCCGCATTGAAATCGCCAGTTTTCACCGCTGACGGGGTACGATCCAAATTCTCATCAAGTGCGAGGTTTCGAACCCCATAGCTTACACGCGCAGCGACCCCATCCGAGGCCACATCGCTAAGTCTGGCGATGATCTGCCCCGGATTGCCGCCGGTCTCGCCGCGCAGAGTCAGTGTAACCGAACCATAAATAATGACGTCTTGGGCCAAAGGCGCCGTTTCGAACACCAATGAACGATCATCGTCTGCAGTTTGATCAAGTGGCAGCCCGCCGGGGCGGCCAAAATACCCCGTGTCCCCGGCGGTTTGCCCGACGGTCGGGTCTGCGGGAACCCTCCATGGTAAAGGGCCGTCGCTGGATTTAAGCGTGGACAAGTCCCAGTCCTGCGTCTCGCTTTCCTGCGAGGCTGGCCCGCTTTGCACCCATGCCCCGGATCTTTGGGCCAAACTATCGCCCGGTGTATCGAATTCGCGCATCCAGACCCTCAAGCGCGGCCATTCCGGCGTGTCGGGCTGATCCGATTTCAACCAATGATCCCACCACTCCAGCGCCAGCTTTTGAAAGCCGATGGCAGGCCCCGGGCTCCCGTGGTCGGGATAATGATGCCCCCATGGACCAACGACCCCCCAGACCAGATCGGGGCGGACATCAACCAAAGACATGACAGAATTGGAGTAGCGATCACTCCACCCTCCGACTGACAGGATCGGAACCGAAAGGGCATCTGCCGTGTGGACTACCGAGCCGTGACGCCAATAGTCACCACGCCCCTCCTCGCGCAGCCAGTTTTCCAAGGGAAATGTCAGGGTGTCGATCCGCTCTTTCCAAATCACTTTCCAATCTCGCCCGCGCGTCATTGTCGCCGCCAAAGGATACCACTAATCCTCCAACGAAGCCGCTATACGCGCTAGCTTACGTATCGGGCATTGCACAAAAAGGCATGCTGACCGGATGCTCATGTTGTACTTCGCCCGTATCTCAGTCCTGCACGCCTTCTCTGGCGGCACAAGTTTCGGCAGTCAGCTGTTGCGGGACCAACGCATTGGGTTGGGCGGTCGTGTCCGAATGAGCCTCGAAAGCATAGACTGTGCCTCACTGAGCGCAGAATTCAAACGTTCGCATTGTTGCGCAGCTTGGGAATTGCGAGTCTCAGTATCGAATGTGCTGTTTGGGCGGCCTGCGTTTATCCAGTTCCAACAGGCGATAGCAGCGAACGGCAGCTGCGTGGCCTTGGAGGATAGATCAGCGATAGAGGCTGCATTTGCAGCGAGTTTCCGGAAAACGGGCAGCAACCGCAGCATCGAGGCTCGGGTGTGTGCGTCCGCTTTGGGCCAAACTTCTAGCTCGCTCAAAGCTAAAAAATTGATCGCAGTTCGCTGAATGTGGTCCGGAAATGGAGCAGAATGATCGCTAGCATCAAATCAACTGGATCCTTTGTGCTAGAACACTCTATAGTGTTTGATGGCAGATTTCACCTTCAGTCATCGTTAATCGCGGGGGCATGAGCATGATCAGCAGGATTTTTCCTATCGCCACTGTTTTTTTGATCGCCCTCTCGGGCGCTCTTGTGGCTCAGCAGGGTCCTCCACCCGTGACGGTGGCAAAACCGGTTGTTAAGTCCATAGTTGAAGACGACGAGTTTGTCGGTCGCTTCGGCGCCGCGGCTGACGTGGACGTCCGAGCGCGGGTTTCCGGTTTTCTGGACCAGGTGCATTTCAAGGACGGAACTCTCGTCGAACAGGGCGATTTGCTCTTTACGATCGACCAGCGTCAGTTTCGCACTGCATTGAGACAAGCCCGGGCACAGATCAGCATTGCTGAAGCAACGAGTGCCTTCACGACTGATCAGCTTGAACGTGCTGAGGCTTTGATCAGAAATGGAAACATCGCGGAGAGCGTGGTGGATCAACGTCGCGAAGCTTTTCTTGCGGCGCAAGGTGTTTTGGAACAAGCGCGCGCTGCACTGGAATTGGCCGAGCTTGATCTGGAGTACTCGGAAATCCGAGCGCCAATGTCAGGGCGTATCGATCAGGCCCGGGTTGATCCTGGAAACCTGATCATAGCCCAAGACACCCTTTTGACATCGATCGTCTCGACCGACCCGATTTATTTCTATTTCGACATAGATGAACGCTATTTTCTGGCATACGCGCGAGATGCGCGTGCCCGGGGATCCGTTCTGCAAGAAGGGGCAGACAATCTCCAAGTTCAGGTAACAGTGGCCGACCGAAGCATACCGCCTCAGAACGGAATACTGGATTTCTCGGAGAACCGCATTGATGATGAAACCGGCACGATGCGCGTACGCGCAGTTCTGCGCAATCCGGATGAGCTTTTGACACCTGGTTTGTTCGGACGCGTGAATGTTCCAGGGTCGCTTCCATATGAGGGCATTCTGATCCCGGATGAGGCGATTGCTTCCGATCAGAACCGAAGACTTGTCATGACAGTGGATGCTCAAGGCAATGTCATACCAAAGGAAATCCGACCGGGCCCCAGAATAGACGGCTATAGGGTCGTGCGTGAAGGTTTGGATGGGTCGGAAACGCTGGTCATCGAAGGTCTTGTTCGCGCCCGTCCGGGAACCGTCGTTGCTGCGGAATTGATCGAGCTGCCGTTGGTCGCAGAAAACTGATATGGGGCGTTTTTTTGTCACCCGCCCCATCTTTGCGATCGTTGTCGCGGTTGTGACAACCATCGTTGGGTTGCTCGCGTATTTCGAACTGCCCGTTGAGCAGTACCCGGAAATCGCGCCTCCATCGATTGTGGTCAGGGCGAGTTACCCCGGAGCAGACGCTGAAACAATTGCCGCCACAGTCGCAACCCCGTTGGAGCAGGAGGTCAACGGTGTTGAGGGCATGCTCTACATGTCGTCATATTCGACGGCTGACGGGTCTATGTCGCTGACGATTACGTTTGAACTGGGCACCAATCTCGACGCTGCTCAGGTTCTTGTCCAAAACCGCGTTTCCATCGCTGAACCCCGCCTTCCACAAGAGGTAAGAGCGCTCGGCGTCACGACCAACAAGTCTTCACCCGACCTCATGATGGTCATCCATATGCTCTCACCCGATGAGACTTTTGACCAACTTTATGTATCCAACTACGCCCGTTCGCGTGTCAGAGATCGCCTTGTGCGTCTTGATGGTGTCGGCGATCTGATTATTTTCGGTGAACGAGAGTTTTCGGCGCGCGTGTGGTTGGACCCGGACCGGCTTGGCTCGCTAGGATTGACGTCCGGAGATGTCGTCGCGGCGCTGCGCGAACAAAACGTTCAGGTTTCGGGCGGTTCCTTGGGATCGCCGCCCAATGCGACCGACAGCGCCTTTCAGGTGACGCTCACAACGCAAGGTCGATTGGAAGATCCACGCCAATTCGGTCGCGTTATCGTCAAATCGACTGACGACGGGCGCGTCGTACGAGTTAGGGATGTGGCGCGAGTTGAAATTGGAGCACGCTCCTACGTGACAAACTCGTACCTGAACAACAAACCAGCTGTGGCCCTTGGCATTTTTCAGCGACCGGGTTCGAACGCATTGGCATCGGCAGATGAGATTTTGGCCGTTGTCGAGGAGCTGTCACAGGATTTCCCATCCGGGCTTGAGTATCAGGTGGTCTACAACCCCACAGAGTTCATTGAAGCCTCGGTGAACGCGGTCTATCGAACTTTGTTCGAAGCCGTATTGCTGGTTGTTGTTGTGATCGTTGTTTTTCTTCAGAGCTGGCGAACGGCCATCATACCGTTGATTGCCATTCCCGTATCGCTTATCGGGACATTTGCAATGATGCTGGCGCTTGGATACTCTCTGAATTTGCTGACGCTGTTCGGGCTTATTCTGGCGATCGGGATCGTCGTGGATGATGCCATCGTTGTGGTCGAAAACGTTGAACGAAACATCAAAAACGGCATGTCTCCGAAGGATGCGTCTGCCCGCACCATGGACGAAGTCCAAAATGCAATCATCGGAACGACACTGGTTCTGATTGCTGTCTTTGTGCCAGCCGCTTTGGTTCCCGGCATTACCGGCCAATTCTACAGGCAATTTGCTGTTACGATTTCCGTCGCAACAGTTATTTCGACCATCAATTCACTTAGCCTTTCGCCAGCGATGGCCGCCGTGATCTTGAAGCCAAACTCTAGTGCACCAACACGAAATCCGCTGGCCTTTGTCACAGACCCACTTAGCAACGGGTTCAACAGGGGGTTTGACGCAATGGCGTCCGCTTATGGTCGGACCGTGCGCGCATTGTCTGGTTCAACCGGGATGCGCAGCATCGTCCTTCTGGTTTTTGCCGGATTGATGGGCGGAACATACTGGATCACGACAAAAGTACCGACCGGGTTCATCCCGGAAATGGACCAAGGGTACGCCATCGTCGTGGTGCAACTGCCAGATGGTGCAGCACTGGACCGGACCGACGATATCATCAGGCAAGCGACTGAGATAGCATTGGAAACACCCGGGGTCACAAATGCTGTGGCATTTGCGGGTTTCTCGGGGGCGACGTTTACCAATGCAAGCAATCAAGGTGTTATTTTCACCACCTTCGAGAGCTTCGAAAGCCGTCAGGAAAACGGGCTGACTGCAGGTGCTATTGTGGGCCAGCTTTTTGGCCGGATGCAGGCCCTGCGCGAAGCCTTTATCATCGCCATTGCACCTCCGGCGGTCCGCGGGGTCGGCACTGGTGGCGGTTTCAAGCTTCAGCTTCAGGAACTTGAAAGTGCAGACATGTCACGCGTGTTGCAATCTGCCTATGCAGTCATGGGCAGCGCAAGCCAGTCGGACAAGGTTCAGGGCGTGTTCACAACTTTTTCGTCCGGGTCACCGCAGCTGTACCTTGAGATCAATCGCGTTCGGGCACAAATGCTCAACGTCCCGATTGGTGAAATATTCGAAGCACTCTCGATCAACCTCGGGTCTGCCTATGTGAACGACTTTAATGCTTTCGGGCGTCTTTTTCAGGTGCGCGCGCAGGCGGACGAGCCGTTCCGTCTGAACCAGAGTGATATTCGAAGTCTGCGAGTTCGTTCCGCAACAGGAGCTTTGGTTCCGTTGGGCACCTTGGTTACCCTCCGCGAAACCGCGGGGCCTGCCTTGGTTCAGCGCTACAATCAACAGGTGTCTGTGCCGGTTCAGGGGTCGCCAGCACCCGGTGTGTCAACGGGGCAGGCATTGCTGGAGATGGAAGCACTCGCAGAAGCAGTCATGCCGCCGGGGTTGGATTTTGAATGGACCGAGCTTGCTTTGCAGGAACGAAATCAGGGCAACACGGCAGCATACATCTTTGCATTTTCAGTGCTGTTTGCCTTTCTGTTTCTCGCGGCGCTCTACGAAAGCTGGACACTTCCGATGGTCATTATTTTGATCGTTCCTCTCGCCGTCTTAGGCGCGATGCTGGGGGTGATGTTTCGAGGTATGGACAACAATATTCTGACGCAGGTTGGATTGATTGTTCTTGTGGGGCTTGCCGCAAAGAATGCCATTCTGATCGTGGAGTTCGCCAAACAAGCGCAGGAAGAACGTGGGTTGTCGGCTATTGATGCCGCTGTCGAAGCCAGCCAATTGCGCTTGCGGCCAATACTGATGACCGCATTCGCGTTTATACTCGGCGTTGTGCCCTTGATGATTGCAGTCGGCCCCGGTTCAGAGATGCGACAGGCTCTTGGTACGGCAGTATTCTTTGGCATGTCGGGCGTAACTCTGCTTGGGCTGTTTTTCACACCTGTTTTCTATGTGGCCATGCGCAAGGTTTTCCCGATGCGACAAGCCACAACGTAAGCCAATGGTGCAGTGATAGATGCCTTCGCGAGGCTCGCTGCGCAGGAAGCAGCATGCAAAACGTCGGTAGGTCTATTGCGGCGGCCCTAGTGCCAAGTGAATAGGTGAAAACCTCGAAATAGCCGCTAGGTCTTTTTATAGCGCTGAACGTCAGGAGAACTGCACATGGAGAGCCTCGCTGCCAATCTTCGCGAAATGACGCGAACGCCTTTGCACCAGAGCCATGTCGAAACCTTGAAAGCGTTAGGCACTGAAGTGAGTTTTGAGGCAGGCCAAATGATCGCTGAGGTTGGCGATCCAATGGACCAGTTTATCTACATTGTCAGCGGTCGGGTTGAGGTAATTGATCCACAAACGCGAGAGGCTTATCTACCGACGTCCCTTGGGCCAACGCAGTTTCTGGGGGAGATCGCGTTTCTCAGCGGCGGGGTCTACTCGCTGCCGATGCGTGCCAGAGAGAACACGCGTGTTATCTCTGTGCCGCGCGAAAAGATGCTGGATGCAATGTCTCGCATTCCAGAGATGTCAGACATCGTCATCACTGTCTTTTCCGCACGTCGCCGACGTCAAATCGAAGACAACGACAGCTCTCTGAAACTGATTGGCGCTGATCTGGATCGCAACATCCGTCAAATCGAAGAGTTTGCGATCCGAAACAAAATCCCATTCCAAACGATGGATCTGGGTTCTGAGACTGCATGTGAGGTCGCGCAGGCCTGTCACCTGACAGGCCATCAGCCGGCGGTTATCTTTGGCGACAGCCTGGTGGTTGACAACCCGACCCCAGCCAAGGTCGCCCGATTGCTTGGGCTCGAACAGACTTACGATTGTCGAGAGGTCATAGATGTATTGATTGTTGGAGGGGGTCCGGCCGGGGTCGCGGCTGCGGTCTACGCTGGAGCGGAAGGGCTGTCTGCGATTGTTGTAGAGGACCTCGCAGTTGGGGGGCAGGCTGGGACATCCAGCCGGATCGAGAACTACATGGGCTTTCCGACAGGCATATCGGGTGCAGACCTTGTATGGCGAGGAGAAGTCCAAGCCATGAAGTTTGGCACCCGATTTGTTCGACCAAAACGGGCTACGCAATTGCAACGTCAATCTGATGGCGTGTTTTGTGTAACGCTGGATGATGGGCAAAAGCTAAGGGCACGTTCGGTCGTAGTCGCCACGGGGGTCCAGTACCGGCGCTTGCCGTTGGATAGACTGAAGGATTTTGAGGGTTTAGGCATCTACTATGCCGCGACAGAAATGGAAGCGCGCTATTGCAAGGGCGCAGAAGTCGTCGTCGTTGGGGGCGGAAACTCCGCAGGGCAGGCGGCGATGTACCTGTCGCGATCCGCAAAACATGTCCATGTACTGGTGCGGGGAGACAGCTTGGCTGCATCGATGTCCGATTACCTGCTGTCAAGGTTAGAGGCGGATCCGGCGGTCACCATCCACTACAAGTCCCAGCTAAAGACACTCCTTGGGGACAAATCCATGTCCAAGGTCATAATTGAACGTGACGGATCAGACTGGCCACTCGACTGCAGCGCTGCATTTGTAATGGTTGGGGCTGCACCTAATACCGAATGGCTGTCGCAGAGCTGCCAGCTGGACGCACGCGGCTTCGTGGTCACGGGCAACGAGGCCAATGCCGGATCATCTTTCGCAACGTCTTGTCCCGGGATATTTGCCGTGGGCGATGTGCGAGCAGGGTCGGTCAAGCGCGTTGCCTCTGCGGTGGGCGAAGGGTCAGTTGTCATATCCCAAGCTTGGGAATACCTGCAAAACTGAATGCTTTTATCCGCGTAAGAGCTGCTTCGCTGTCGTGCCTAGGCTTGCCCAGCTACAACCAGACAGAGTTTTTCCTTTGTCGACGCGGTCTCCAGTCAGGCCTTTATTGCTAGGCTATTTTGGTCCTCAGAGAAGCTTGGGTCAAAAAGGTGTGCGCTTCATTCGCGTTTTTTTTTGCTTGTTGGTCAGGAAGGTATGAATGTCAGTCACGATACACTTTGATATTGTGCAAACTAGAAGCAGAAGCCCCTGCGACCTACGACGGCAGTGTTTGACTCAATTCCCATTCGGCGGAGCCAGATTTGACCGAAATCGACGCGCAAAAATTCGCAATGGAGGCCGAAAGAAGACTCACAAAGGCCGAGCAGCGCGGACTACGCCTGGCGATTGCCTGTCGCACCTTCATTGCCGCTGCAGCATTTTTCTGGTATTTGGGTTCAACACTGTTGTTTCCTGAGTTCAGTGCGCGCCAAGTTACAACCTTCGCATTGTTCGCGTTCACTGCAATTGGCGTCGCCCATCTCGTGTTGATTGGTACCAGCTATGACAGGGCCTGGATCAAGTATGCCGTTTACGCACTGGATTCATTGGCGATTTGTTCACTTTTTGCGTTCGTCCCCATCAGCAGGGCCGACGACGTGCCGCAGATCATCGCGTTCCGCGCTTATGGAATATACTACCTCTTTCCAATAGTCGTTTTGTCGTGCCTCAGCCTTTCCTGGCGTCTTGTGCTCTGGACTGGAGGCCTTTGCGTAGTTGGATGGTGGGCGGCATTCATTTGGGTCACGTTGCCGATGGAGCGGACACTGTCATGGGCAGATATGTCAGCGATGGCCACCCGCGAAACCTATGAGGCTGTGTTTCTTTCCATTGATTTCATCGGTCGCGGCAATCGCATCGAAGAAACCGGGATGCTGCTGTTTGCGACGTGCATTTTAGCAATTGCTGTATTCAGAAGCCGAGCGGTCTTCTTTGCGCAAGTTGAAGCTGATCTGGAGCGCGGTCGAGAACGCGTAAAAAGACAACATGTTTCGGACCTTCTTGGCAAATACCTGCCGGAAGAAATCGCGAAGAAGCTCATTGACGACAATGCTCCGCTGAGACCTCAGAAATCATTTGGTACGGTGCTCGTGATGGATATTGCTGAGTTCACAAGATTTTCCTCAAAGCATTCTCCGGATGAAGTGATCAAACGTCTGGATCTCTTTCTCACAAACGCGACTGAGGATGTTTCAGCCGAAAATGGGATTGTGATTTCCTATCTTGGCGACGGATTTCTTGTCACATTCAGCGCACCAGTCAAAGTCGAGACGCCAGCGGATGCGGCGATAAGAACTGCAGAAGCCTTGCACGCGACCGCCGCCAGGCACGGGCTTTCAATTCGGATTGGCATCGCAAGCGGAGAGCTAGTCACAGGCACGATTGGGTCCGACACCCGCCAGTCGTTCACGGTGTACGGAGATCCTGTAAATCTTGCCTCTAGGTTAGAGGCCAAATGCAAATCGCTCGGCGCGGCGATGCTTTTGGATGCCGCAACCAATGATGCTCTATCGGGGATTGATCGGCTAGTGAGCTTTGGTTCGGTTGAGATCGACGGTCTGGCCGAACCTATCGCCGTATTTGGTACTGACAAGTAGTATGTAAAGCTGTTTGGCTGTTTGCTCCGTGCGTCACCTTTTCGGTTACCGCAATCGAAAGCGCGCTCAATATGCAGAACAAGAAATTCTGTCAAATACATCCGCATAGCGGTCGAATAAAATTGAACTATGGCACAACTACGGAAGTTAATTGCAAGCGGACATTCGAATTATATTTGTCAACGGCGACAAAGTCCCTCTTTACCGACCTCGGGCACGCGTCAATCTCGTAGGCACTGCCAAGGGCGGGTTCAATGAAGCTGCATTGCGAAATGAACCGAAGCGCTGAATGGCTGGTATGGGCCGTGCGCTAGGAGAGAGTGTTCTGTCCGATCGGCCACGTCCTAGCAAGACACACAGCGCCTGTTTCCAGGTTGCAAAGAGGCTCAATTGCTTTCTGTTTGACGCAGGCTTGAAGCGCTTGAACCGCTGAAACGCTCAAAAAGCGCAAAAAACACAGGGTGTTGAATTTAATAGGGGACGAGTCTCAACATTTAAGTCCCATTATTTTAGTGCTCCGACAATAGTGTCGGATCGCCTAATTTGTGAGACTGCGGTTGAATCAAAATCCGTTACTTAAGGCTTTGAATTTTTGAGACTCTAGATTTCACTATTTTCTGGCCGAGCGATCGAGAAGCAGTCCTTCGTTTAATGCGCCGAGAATGTCGGGAACGAGCCCAAAGCGGGCTTTTAAATGACCGCCGGCCCTGCCCAAAAGCTAAGCGCGGGGGCGGACCCGGAATTACGTTTGTCGGTGCGCTGCATTACAGATTGTTCCGTGTTGGACTGTAGGTAGTCGCGCAACCTGCTCCAGCTCTTCTTCACTCGGCCTAAAGTTCCACATCATGGGCGTAGCCACTACTGCGATTTGTATTTTTTGTGCTGTCCTGCCCAGAATGTTATTTTCGGTCGCGAACGTTCTTCCTTCGGCTTCCGCCGAGCCATCGGTTCCACGGCAACGTTCACAACGCAATCGGTCTGTCTCAGCTAGTCAAATCGATTCCCCTGCTACGACTTGAGGTGCAAAATCTTCACTCTGCGCTTTTGCCGGGAGGGCAAAGCTGACTGAAATGAGAAGTATGCTAGTAAGTACTTTCCACTTGGAGTGCCTCCTTCTTTTGATACTATAGAACCATGCGAAAAACCCTGCGGTGCGGTAGCCATTTGACCTTGCTCTAACGCTCTCGCGGAGCGGACATCCGAGAGCATTTGGGCTGGCTCAAAACTGAAAAGACATTGCAGGTTTCTACTCTCAGCCCAAAGCCGTTTTCGAACTCCGCCGGGAAACCAGCAACGACCGAAAACGAAGCAACCCGAGACCAGCGTAGCCGTTTCCTGCCGTGGCACAGCTACCCTTTCGGGTTTCTCTTGGCACTGGTTCGAAAATGGTTCTTTGCCTCTTTTTCATAGTGCGAATCAATGGTAACCAAGCCGAAAACGAGGTTTTTCTATTGGCGAACTCTAGTTCTTCGAATCAACACGTTTCACATGGCATGTCGGAGTGTAAATCGGCAGGCGACGCTGCCGATACAACTTCAAGCGAACAAAAGTTAATTTCAGTGGTCATACCAGTTTTTAATGAAGAACTGTGTGTAGTTGAGACTCTTCAGAGGTTGAACGCTCTGAGAGATGGCATGGCCAAGAGAACTGATTTGGAATTCGTCTTGGTTAACGATGGTTCTTCTGACACGACTGGCCAAATAATCGCTGCAGAGGCCGCGCTGAATACGCACGTGAAGCTGGTCGAACTTAGTCGGAACTTCGGCCACCAGGTCGCGGTCACAGCTGGGCTTGACGCCGCAAGGGGCGATTACATTGCTATCATAGACGGCGACCTTCAGGACCCACCGGAATTAATCGAACAAATGTATGAAATCGCGTTGGAAGGATATGATGTAGTCTATGGCCAAAGACGTGAAAGGGTAGGAGACACTTGGTTCAAAAAGGCTTCAGCTTCTGCGTTCTACCGACTACTCAATGCACTTTCTGACACCCCGATCCCAAATGATACTGGCGATTTTCGACTGATTTCCAGGCGCGTGGCGATCGTTCTTTCTGACATGCGAGAACGAAATCGCTTCCTTCGTGGAATGGTGCCATGGGTTGGTTTCACCTCGTACGCGTTTCAATATGACCGTGATCAACGACGTGCGGGTACGACTAAATATCCCCTTCGCAAGATGTTGGGTCTTGCGACCAATGCAATTACGTCATTCTCGAGCAAGCCTCTCTTGCTAGTCGTTCGCCTGGGATTGTTTATGTTGGGAATTGGGGCGTTCAGCGGCGTGTGCTTGCTCTGCCTTAAGCTCTTCACAACAACGGTAGTTCCAGGTATTACCTCAATTCTGATTTCAATTTTGGTCTTCAATGGTCTTCAGATCCTGATAATTGGGGTTGTCGGGACTTACGTTGCCAAGATGTTTGACGAAATCAAAGGCCGACCACTCTATGTTGTTAAGCGTACGATCAACATTTGAGAGGCTTCTCAGCTACTTCTGCGCGGTGACTGTCGGGTTTACTGCCGATGTGTTGGTGTTTCTCGCCCTTTCGAAGCTTGGCTGGCCCATTCTACCTGCAAATGCCGTGGGTTTCCTGATCGGTGCATCAGTAAACGTTCTGCTTATACGTAGGTTAGTGTTTCGAGGTACGCCGGTTCCACGTCATTTGGATTTGCTATTCACTATAACCAGCAACGTGGCTATCATGTTACTGGGCACTTTGATCATCTGGACATTGTCGTTGCAGTTTGGTTTATCCCTACTCACTGCGAAGATTGTGGCAAACGGCTGCACGCTTATATTGAACTTCGCGATAAGAACTCTTCTCGAACGGTATTGGCCTTGTTCTCAGATCTCTCGAAAAAAACCCTAGCGCGCGCCGCACTTCTACAGGATGCGCCGGTCTATGTGCAGTTCTATGTCACTGCTCGCTGTAACCTGACCTGCGAACAATGCAATATTATCTACGCGAATGCAGACGTGCGCGAAGTGACAATCGACGAAGTTGAACGGATCGCCGATAATTTCGCTGAGATGGGCGTCGCTATCGTACTTCTTACTGGAGGTGAGCCGTTTGCCCGCCGCGACCTCGCCAAGGTCATCCATGCCTTCGAAAGCCGCGGCGTTCATGTTCGGATGCAGACCAACGGTTTCGCGTCCGAGGACCGTATTGCTGAGGCCGTAGAGGCTGGCGGTCGGGATATCTCGATTTCGCTCGACAGCCTGCACGGTGCGCAACAGGATCGCATCAATGGTGATTTTGACGAAAGTTGGCACCAGGCCCTAAAGGCGATCGCGGCGTTCACGCAATATCTTCCCAAGCACAACAGTTTCGCGTCCTTAGGATGCGTGATGCAACCCTCTAACTTGTCCGACATCGAAGATGTAGTTCGTTTCGGTACAGAGATCTCGTGGTTCACGTCGCTTGTCCCGGCCCATGTCAGCAGTTTCGGACGCCCACGCGGGTTCCGCACGTTTGACCAAAGCCTGCGCTTCCGGCCCGAAGAACTGGGCGAGGCGGACAAGTTGCTCGATCGAATTCGCAAAATGCGCAAAGAGGGTTTTCTGCTGTATGATAGCGATCAGTACATCGACGATATAAAGCGCTTTATTCGCGGCGAAGCGACCACGTGGAGAAACAAGAACAAAGGTGTGTGCGACTCACCTAACTTGTATTTCGCGCTCCTACCGAACGGAAACTTTGCACCATGCTGTGATTTCCGTTTGCCGACGAAGTATCCCGCATACGACCCGCATTTCCCAAAAACCTACCGAGAGGCCGCTTTCCGCAAGGAAGTGCATAAAGTGGTCAGTGAATGTGATGGTTGCATGTATGGCAGTTACCCCGAGATAACCATCTCCATGCGTTTCATGGCTGCCAAGTTGCAAAGAGTTCAGACATTTCTCACTTCACCGCCCGAGAAGAAATGGCCTGTTACTTACGAAGAGCTGTTGGAGAAAGCCGAGCGCATACGTAATGAAAAACGCGAAAGACCGAAATCCCGTCAGCTCCCAGAAAAGAAAGCTCAAGTAAGTGCCTAAAAAGATCCGTTTTGAGGCTTTCAAGTATCGTTTCCTTATCGAAGCCAAAGAGCATCCCATGACGCAAGGAACGAAAGCATCCTCGGCATGGGACACATTCGTGGACGAGCTTGAATTTGCATACGACGCCGGAGATGTGGTCATCACCCACCCTTCACATCCGGGTCTCTGCGAACGCGTAGCGTTGAACGAGGCAGTCCTCTACAAGCGTGGCGACAACGAAATTGCGATCAGCAAACAAGTGGCCGAAGGCCTCAGATTTGCTAACGACAAAGTGCAAGACGAAAACGAAGACTTTTTTCGCAGTGTACTTGTGAAGGTCGGCATTGCTTCAGGGTTTGAGGAACAGACCGGTGATGAAGCCCGGATCGAAGCAGAACGCGAGTTTCACGATGCTTGGGCCGCCAGCGAGGATCTGTCCAAGATTGATGTAAGGCTAGCCAACGAAGCCTGCACGGCTCCGGAGATGCGGCACATCACAAAAAAACTTGGGGACCTATCGGGCAAAACGGTGCTTGATCTCGGGTGCGGACTTGGTGAGGTGAGCGTCTATTTCGCAACTCTCGGTGCCGAGGTGACTGCCTCGGACCTGTCTGCAGGAATGTGCGAGGCTGCCAGCCGGCTGGCTCAGATCAATGGGGTTTCGATCAACACCCATGTTGCGTCATCTGAGTCGCTTGGACTCCCGGAGGACGCAAAATTCGACGTGATTTATGCAGGCAATATGCTCCACCATGTCGACATTGATGCCACCCTCGCGCAAGCCTTACCCCATCTCAAGGAAGACGGCACATTTGTCAGCTGGGATCCTGTTGCCTACAATCCTGTCATCAACATTTATCGTCGGATGGCCATGGAGGTCCGGACGGACGACGAGCATCCACTCACCAGAGCTGACGTCGCAAATATAATTAAGCACTTTGAACGCAGCGAAACCCGGTTTTACTGGCTTTCAACCCTTGTGATCTTCATTATTATGGCGGTTTTTCAGCGACGAGATCCAAACAAAGAAAGATATTGGAAAGCCGTAGTGCAAGAGGCGCCGAAATGGGAGCGGCTCTACACGCCTCTGGAGCGCCTTGACACGCTCTTGATGAGGTTTCTTCCGCCGCTGCGCTGGCTATGCTGGAATGTCGTAGTGATTGCGCGAAATCCACGGGCCAAGTGATGCAAGAAAAGGGCGCTGCGTCGAGAAGTTCTCAATTTGGAGCGGTTCACGACGACCAAGCAGGCCCAGATCGTCATCAATCACTGGCTCAAGCAATACAATCACACCCGCCCTCATCAGGCGTCCAACAGTTCCAGAAACCTTACTAGAAAAACCGACTGATTAGTGGCCCAAGAACAGGAGGCTATACAGTCGATCGCGGTCCACGTGTGAAGAGGTAACTACGTGACCATCGGTTTGGCAATGCTCAAAACTGACTAACACCGTGCGGTGATAGAAAGAATTCTGGCATCTTCGGAGACTCAACAGGCCAAGGTCTTCTTCTTTCAGCCGAGATCGATTGGGGCAAAAAAATATTGTACCCAAGCTACCTCCTTCAGTTCAGTCGAGATGTGTAGACGTTAATAGCGGCGCAAATAGGTACTTCGACTTGTTTCTCGTTTCACAATGCACACCTCAAGTAAGTTCGAATTCCAGCTTCGGTTGCTGGGGTGACCTGCTGAACAACAACACCGACAAGATCGTCATTTTCCCCAAGCAATGGCTTCCGGGCGAGGAACGCGGCCCTTAACTGGAAGGTTGCGATGACGCGCATGTGACTATCCTGGCTTTGAGAAGATAGAAAACTTCTCTTCGGCATAACGTAAATCTGAGTTTCTTGACGCTTGGCGAAACAGTTTCGCTTACTGGCAGAAGGTATATGCGACGGCATCGGACATTCCTGGGAACACCGCTTCAAACTCTACACTACCACGTTCGCACTCCAAACTGTTGGCCTTTGCAATATGCGATGTGATCTCCTCTTTGGTTCGAGTGCGCTCCTCCAAAGTCGCGTGGTCCTCCAAGTTTAAAATAAACTTTGGAGACTTTGAACCAATACACTCAATCAGAGCGCCAGCTATCTGGGGGTCGCTGACGAAATGATTGTAGATCATGCAAGTTTCGGGCTTTGCTTCCAGTACGGCATAGATTCCTGGAAAACCGCTCAGAATAAGGCCTCCTTGTCCTTCGGTCTTCCCTTCAAATTCTTTTTGAAATGCCTCAATCACCGGCACTTTCTCGTTACTTACCAAGATGCCTTTGAAGATGCTCACGTCGGTAAAGCTGCGTCCCACGAAAAATGTCGAAGGATCTCGATAGGGCGTGAGCTGCCAAAGTGTCAGGTAGATCGATAAGACACCGAAGAGCAGCGCGTGGGGCATCCATCTCCCCACACCACGCTCAGCCCGTATGCCCAATGTCGCAAGGGCAGTTGCAATTGGGAGCAGGATCATCATCGCGGCAACACCCGCGATCACGCCTCCGCTGCTTGTTCCGGCGAACGCCGTGAACTGGCAAATAGCAACAATGCCCACCGCTCGAACTGGCCACTCGCTGGACCCGTTAGAACGTGCTGCAGTCCGCGCTGTGAATTGTGCAACAGCGCAAAGCACAGGCCATCCCGCCAAGGTGTCAGTTCTAGGTCCGGGATATGGCAAACCAGCGGCCCGAAACTCAAGGATGTCGTGCACAATAGCAAACAGGAACAGGCAGGTCAGACAGAACAGGACAACCAAGAGGAGATTTCGCAATCCTCTCGGGGCGGGCGCAAAAAGAGCAGCAAGCATCAAAAGAAGGATAGCAAGATAGTCGCGTTGCATTTCGCGATCTGTCCAAAAACTTCCAACTGAAAAGCCTGAACTAAACCGTAGAGAACGCATAACGTCCTCAAAATCTGTAAGCGAAAGTATGACAGCCAATCCCAACGCACCGAAAAGCAACCCAAAACCGATCACTCGGAGAAGCGGATCAAACTGCTTGGACACCAAAAGGTAGATCAATAGGATTGCTGCCATTACCAAACCGGCGACAGGATAGGCTACGCCGGCCACCACAATCGTAGCGGCCCACCACCACGGCCTGACGGTCTTGGGCGATGCGAAGAGTAAAGCAAAAACAATCCACATCGCTTGAGCTACTGTGTTGTAACTAAAAGCAAAAATAGAATGGTGGGTTACCGCAAAACTCAATGCGACCGCCGCCAGAAGTGCGTTGGAGGGCTCTAGACCCAGACCGACAAGCCTGCGGCAACAAAACCAGCAAAGAAAAATTAACCCGATCACACAGAGCGCTCGTCCGAACAAAATAATACCCGTGTCACCGAACGCGAAAAGGTACGCCTTAAAGAACGGGAGAAGGAAAACATAAACAAGTTGCTGGATATACAGATCGTTAGAAAAGAAACGGTTCGTTTCGGCGAGTCCAATGGCTTGGTAATAGTATTGGATTTCGTCTGTGAAATCTAAGCCGATCAAACTCCGCATAGTCAAAAGACAAAGGAATGCTCCTAGAAAAATGAAGAACTTTACCTTTTCTAGGTTTTTGCAGTCGCCTAACACTTTCATTTGTATAGCCGCCGATATTGAAGTTTTTTTAAGATCACAGAAGAACCGCCGCTTTCTTTTTTATGGATCACACAGTCACTGGTCGAATACGCCTTCGCTTTGCACCCTAGAGAGGATTCAAGCAACCATTTTCGAACTAGTTTCGAGAGAAGTTAGGATCTTGGAGGGCATCTGCGCGATGGAAGGAAATGGCTATTCCGGTCATGGGTTGCCCCGCTTGCGGTCATTGCTGGTTTCCCGTCGAAATTGGACAGCTGCCTTGGGCCGGCAGCAGCGGTCCATGCTGCCGAGTCCAAAAGCGGCCTTGTCCCGCGTCTAACCTGTTCATAAGGCGTGCAGCTAATGTCGATTCATACAAACCAGCCTTTGGTGCAGATCGCGGCGAATGTGTCAGGAGAGCCCAGAACCACTGATGCTGCGTGACGCATGTATGACTGGTTCGCGGAACTCATTGGCTTTTTCGGCAGATTAGTCACCTGCAAGCGGCGGGTTTTACCTTACATCCGGGAACTGTAAAGCTTTCGAGCAAGGCACGTGGCCGGGCGGCCCGATTTCGAGGCATTTGGGGCGCGTGGATTTTACGAACAATAAGGCGGATGGGTCCTACCTGACTGGAGCGTACGGTTGGTTATCAGCTTGTTAACTGCAGTGGCGGAAGCTTTCATTGAATTTCTTCTACGCTCAGGCTCCCATGATAGTCGATCAATACGTTTGCCGAAAAGCCTTTCAGGAATATCTTAGAAAAGGCACCCCGATTATGTGGTCGATCAAGCAAGAGCGACCAACAACGCATTACATTTGGCGAACACGCCGCGGTGGCAGACGCCACTGCGGATCTGCTTCGCAGCTCTGCCCGGATGCTACGAAGATCGTTATAGGATGGAGCTATGATGTCTTTTGCGAGAGGTCTTTTGATGACCTGCAGCGCGACGTTCGGCTCATCACGGCCGATTTGCCAAACAGAATCTCTGAGGTAGCGATAGGCTGTCTCTCCCCTTGGGCTTCCGGTGCCCCAGCTCGACGGAAGAGGAACGACGGGCCAATGCGGGCGATATGCAAGTTGCAGTTGCTCAATTTTCACAGCCGACAGCGTCGACCAAATGTCATCTCCCTGCTGACCGCGGTCCCGACGACGCTCCAACCAGAAGACAGAGTTGGGTTCCCGGATCACGTAGTCCCAGACTTCGGGATTGATCTCTTCGGCAAACCAAAAATCCCGCATGAACCAAAGTTGCCGCTGCTATTCGTGCCGATGGGGCAGCATGCCTATCCCAGGGCGACACTGCGATCTCGGATCAGAGAAAGGAGGGCCTCGCGATCTCCAAAACTCGCGGTCATATCGAAGAGTTTTTCGAGGGTATGGATCGCAAGTCCTGAAAATCGCCGAAGCCATTCAAGCGGAAGTGTGGCTCTGAGGTAGTTGAGCATTGGCTCGCGCTGCAGGATATGCAGATCACAGAAACCGCCAGGTACTTCCAGCGCGGGCTCAAGATAAACCCGCGCATAGGCCTCGCGCTCGTCAGGGGAGAGCTAAGCCAATCGCTGAACTTCCGTGTGGAATGCCTCTTGCTCGCCGTCTGCATAGGTGTCGTGACCGCCGGTGTCGGGTAGGATGGCAAGCGCCACCTCTTGGGCCACCCCATCCAAGGTGCCAGTGGCGCGATATTCCGCAAGAGCCCCGGCTAGGATGTGATTTCGTTGCCGACCAACATGCCCATGACTGGAATGGCGATGCAACGCTCCAAACGGTTTGGGATCAGATCATCTCCTATGAGCAGTTCCTACTTAAGGTCATGAAGCAGAGGACAGTGCGATCGAAGAGACAGCGCCTTGTCTCCGAGTTCCGCGGACTACTCGATCTTCTGCTCAGCACTCAAAAACCAAATGACCTGCGTCCGGTTGATGTGCTCGACAGCGCGCATTTTCCATCACCGGCCAAGCTGAGCTTCGCAACCCGTCAGTTGATGCAGCCATGTCACATCTGTCATCTGGTGGAAAGTCGTAAGGCTCTAGCAATCGTGATTTGCATGCTCGAAGATAAAGTTGAAGGATACGGATTCGACTCAGGAGCATCACCTATGCATCGAATCCGAGAGTTGATGTACCGCGATACCTTTGGCCGGTTTGAACAACACATCCTCAACATCGCCAGGCTCGCGCTTCCAATCTGAAGGGCCAGGGTTCTGGAATTTCTCTGTTGATCGAGTCCCAAAATTGGAGTCTCCTTTTTAAGGGAACTTAACAAATAGGCGCTTTCTCTATCGATTATCTAATAATAATGATTATGTTATTTATTGGACGCTTTGGGCATAGATTTGCGCAAAGCTAAAACCTCATGGTCTGGCCCGACGTTGACCCCTTGCTAAAAAAGGCGCGCAAAGCTTCCCTAACCCAAGAAGGTGGCAGGTCGTTGCAAAAATCTGCCATAAGTTGTCAGGCAAGCACTTAAATTAATACTATAAGGTCGGCCAGCAGACTATGCCATCCGTTGCGGACATCGATCTGGATGCTCCAGGTCTCGCATTTTCTAGCCTTTTAAGACTAGCGAATCCGAAGAGGATCAAGACACTTCTACCCAACGAAATACTCGAGGTCATGGACGGGTTGGAGCCTGGTTTCAGTGATTCCGGCAAACTAACCGAACTCGCGGTTAAGATGTTGGATTCAGCTGCTACGCTTCAGGATGATACGTTGCGTTCAGAGATTATTTCGTTGATGCCGCTTAAGAAAGCGCGGGAGCTCTGCTCGAAACTCTGTAGTTTAGAGGGGCGCAACCCGTTTGATGAACTGACGAACGATTGTCTGTTTCATACAAACGGTTTGGGAATGCGACTAACTTATGTCGACGAAAGACACTCCCGTCGGGGGACTAGTGGACGCCATTTGTTGCCTGCTAAACATTCTCGATAAGGGTCATAGGCGGGGCGCTTCAAGAGGACATAGAGGCTGACAGATCTACAGAGTCGAATGGTTTTGGACTGTCTCAACAACTTTGTCATGCGCGCCGACAGTGATCCAAGCCTCATATTGCGACATAAACACCTGACCGTTTAACTGATCAAGGAAATGAGATCGTTCCAGCCTGTCCATAACCGGCCCCTTGACCTCGGACAGATGCAGACCGATGCCCAAATCTGACAAGCGCTGGTTGATCGCTTCAAGACTTTCCAACGCGGAGTAGTCAACTTCGTTCACAGCAGAAAACACCAAGATAACATGACTGACACTGCCTCCTTCAGGCAAACGGTGCTGGATCAGATCTTCCAGAAACCGCGCGTTGACGAAATACAGGCTTTCATCCACGCGTAACGTCACTATGGACGGGATCGTTTCAACCTCGTGACGTAGAATGTTGCGGAAATGCTGTGTGCCGGGCACAAGCCCGACCTCGGCCACATGCGGGCGCGAAGTCTTGTAAAGGTGCAGTAGGATCGAGGTTCCCACGCCCGAGGCGACTCCAACCTCGACCCCCAACCCCAACGTAAGGCCAATGGTGGTTGCGACCGCAACAAAATCTGCGCGAGAATAGACCCAAGTCTTTTTCAGAACTGAAAAATCCACAAGGCTGAGCACGGCAACGATGATCGTTGCAGCCAAAGTGGCCTTGGGCAGGAAGTAGACCAACGGCGTCAGTGCAAAGGCGGCAAGTGCAAGGCCAACAGCAGTGAATGCACCGGCAGCCGGTGTTTCGGCTCCGGCATCAAAATTGACAACCGAACGCGCAAACCCACCCGTAACCGGATAGCCCCCTGTAAACGCTGCCCCCAGATTGGCCGCGCCCAAACCGATCAGCTCCTGATCTGGATCGATCCGCTGGCGTTTCTTGGCGGCTAGTGTCTGCGCGACCGAGACACTTTCAACGAATCCGATGATCGAAATAAGGATCGCAGGAGCGATCAGCTCTCCTACAAGATCGAAGGAAAGATCAGGCCTTGTGAACGGAGGCAAGCCCTGTGGCACCGTCCCTACAATCTGCACCCCTTGAGCATTCAGACCCAAAGCCCAGACAGTAACAGTTGTAGCAACCACGGTGGCGACAGGCCCGGCTTTCGTCAGAATGTCGGCAAGAACCGGCCCTGCCCCCAAGAGCCCAAGAAAATGTTTGAGGTGCTTGCGCACCCAGAACAAAAAGCCGGTGGCAAGGCTGCCGATTGCCAGCGTCACCCAATTTGTTTCAGGTAAATGGGCAAGGATTGATCCGACCATTTCAGGCATTGTGTGCCCATGCGCATCGACACCCAGAATGTGCCTGAGCTGACTGGTCGCAATCAAAATGCCGGAGGCTGTGATAAACCCCGCAATCACAGGGTGGCTGAGGAAATTGGCCATGAACC
Source organism: Ruegeria sp. B10 (assembly GCF_056539825.1). Lineage (NCBI taxonomy): Bacteria > Pseudomonadati > Pseudomonadota > Alphaproteobacteria > Rhodobacterales > Roseobacteraceae > Ruegeria > Ruegeria sp. B10. Next base: position 44,326 of record NZ_JBQFVP010000015.1, on the reverse strand, counting down.
CCAACCGCATCACGCCCAAAAGCACCAAAAACGCGCCAGACATAAAGGCCAAGGTCAGGGCTGCGACGGCATAACCTGCAGTGCCCTGCTCAGCCACCTGCCCGATCGCGGTGGCCGTCAAAAGCGACACCACCGCAACCGGTCCGACGGCCAGCGCGCGGCTTGTCCCGAAGATCGCATAAAGCACAATCGGAACAATCGACGCGTATATGCCGGCCTCGGGCGGCAATCCTGCCAACAGAGCGTAGGCAAGCGATTGCGGGATCAGCATGATCGTCACGATCAAGGCCGCAATCAGGTCGTTGGAAAATGCGCCGCGCGTATAGTTCCGGCCCCAATCGAGAATGGGGACAAATCGGCTAAGATGGTTGATCATCTGAGGTCTTCCGATGCGCAGGGCTATTCCGGGGCCACGTTCAGTTTTTCCGGATGCGCCATCCATTCCTTGCCACGCAGCATTGCCTTCCAATAGATCGGCGGCAGCACGCTTTCCTTCAGAAACCACGCCAAACGACTGGGTTTAGTGCCATCTAACAGAAATCGCGGAAAACTGGGCTTGAGCGCTCCACCATAGCCGAACTCTGCCAAGACGATCTTGCCGCGTTCGACGGTCAGCGGGCACGAGCCATAGCCGTCATATTGCGCCGTAGCAGACCGACCTGCGATGTCAGCCACGATGTTTTCCGCCACAGTGGGCGCCTGCTTGCGTGCTGCCGCCGCTGTTTTGGCATTCGGCGCATTCATCACATCGCCCAGGGACCAGATATTGTCAAAGCTCTTGTGCCTTAGCGTGGCCTGATCGACATCGACCCACCCAGCCGCATCCGCAAGCGGTGACACCCGCACAAAATCCGGAGCGGTCTGCGGTGGGCAGACATGGATCATGTCGAATCCCACTTCAACCCTGCGCTGTTCACTATCTGGTTGGGTCACCTCGAACACCGCCGTCTTTGCAGGCCCGTCGATGGCAACGAGGTTGTAGAAAAAGTTCAACGAAGCGTCGTATTTTTCTACATAGCGTTCCAGCGCCGGGACATAGTCTTTGACGCCAAACAGCACTCCACCGGCGTTCATGAACTGGATGTCAATGTCGCTCAGTACGCCCCGCCGAGACCACGCGTCGCCGGATAGGTACATGGCCTTTTGCGGCGCACCGGCACATTTGATTGGCATCGGAGGCTGGGTAAAAATTGCTCTGCCCTTTTGCATCTCTCGCACCAACTGCCACGTACATGGGGCAAGATCATAGCGATAGTTCGAGGTTACGCCGTTGCGACCAAGAGTTTCCTCCAACCCCTCGACCTTGCCCCAATCCAGCTTCAGACCCGGGCAGACGACAAGTCGGTCGTATTTCACCACTCGGCAACCATCCAAAACGACGGCGTTGCTTTCCGGCTCAAACGCGGCGACGGCCGCCTTGATCCAATGCACGCCTTTGGGAATCAGACTGCCCATGGTCTTGGCCGTCGTCTGGGCATCAAAGATACCGCCACCCACCATGGTCCAACCGGGCTGATAGTAGTGAACATCTGCTGGATCAATGACGGCAATATCCAGATCGGGTTGCCGCGATTTCAGACTGGCTGCGACCGAGATCCCCCCTGCCCCCGCGCCGACAATAGCAACCTGAAAATGGGCGTCGCCCGTATCTGTTGGGGTCTTACCGCCATTTGCGATCCGGCGGGCCACGCCGTTCATGTCGTAGCCCGCTGCCTTGGTGGCTGTCAGGATTTCGGCAATCGGCCGTTTAATAGCCTCATGAAAAGACCATAGCGTGGCCGAGCGTGTCCCGGTGCGACAATAGGCAAACACCGGGCGTTGCAGGTCCTCAAGCGCTGTGCCAAACGCCTCGACATCCCCATCTTTCACCATTCCTGATTGCACGGGAACATAGCGGGCCTCGATCCCTGCGGCCTTGGCAGCGGCGGCGATTTCCTTGAACGAGGGCTGATCCACCCCTTCGCCATCCGGCCGATTGCAGATGATCGCGCGGAAACCTTGCGCAGCGATTGTCCCGACATCCTCGACCGAGATCTGAGGGCTGACGGTGAATTTGGGTGATATCGTGCGAAACTCCATCTCTGTTCTCCTTCTGACCCATTAGAGGGTGTTTACAGGTACTTTGAGCATCGGGTTGCCGTCGGGATCCTTGGGCACCTCGCCTGCTCTCATGTTGACCTGCAGTGAAGGGATAATGAGGTTTGGCATCGCCAGCGTCGCATCACGTTCGGTGCGGAACTTGACGAACTCTTCTTTCGTCTTGCCACCACCAACGTGAATATTGTGGGCCTTTTCCTCGGCTACGCTGGTTTCCCAGGCAATATCGCGCCCGTTCGGCCCATAGTCGTGGCACATGAACAACCGCGTCTCATCCGGCAATGCCAGGACTTTCTGGATCGAGTCATATAGAACGCCCGCGTCGCCGCCCGGAAAATCGGCCCGGGCAGAGCCGCCATCGGGCATGAACAGTGTGTCCCCAACAAAGGCCGCATCACCCATGACATGAACCATACAGGCTGGCGTGTGTCCGGGCGTGTACATGGCGTAAGCCTGCATATTCCCAATCATATAGGTGTCGCCATCTTCGAACAGAGCATCGAATTGCGAGCCGTCGCGTTGAAACTCGGTTCCTTCGTTGAAGACCTTGCCGAACGTATCCTGCACCACGGTGATCTTGGAGCCGACCCCGATCTTGCCCCCCAGTTTTTCCTGAATATACGGCGCGGCGGACAGATGATCGGCATGCACATGGGTTTCGATAATCCACTCAAGCTGCAGGCCCTTGTCGATCACAGTCCGGATCAACTCATCCGCGTGATCAAATGTGATACGCCCGGCCGCGTAATCGATATCCATGACACTGTCGACGATCGCGCAGGCGTTCGAATCCGGGTCTTTCACGATGTAGCTGATCGTGTTCGTTGCAGCGTCAAAGAACGCAAATACGTCTGGCTTGATCGCCAAGTTTACGGGGTAATTGGCCATGTCTTGTCTCCTCCGGTTCTTAACTCAGGTACGTGTTTGCAAATCAGGTGCCAGCGCTGCCTGCAGGCCCTTGGCGAGGGTGATGCCCGCGACCAAGGCGCCGACGAAGGCAAAGACCTCCCATCGGCCCGTGCCCAGTGCGGGCAATGCGCCGCCGGGGCAGAATCCGGCGATGCCCCAACCGATGCCGAACAAGGCGGACCCACCGACGAGCTTGACGTCGATCTTTCGCGCCGATGGCAAATGAAACGCTGGTTCAAGCACGGGTGTGGCGCGGCCGAAAACCATCTTATAACCGACAAAGGTGGTTATTAGCGCGCCTCCCATGACAAAGATCAGGGACGGATCCCAAGCGCCAAACAGGTCGAAGAAATTCAGCACCTTGGCCGGGTTCGCCATGCCGGAAAGCGAAATGCCGACACCAAAGACCAGACCGATCAAATAGGTTGAAATGAGTTTCACGCTTTATCCTCCGAAAACGTGGCGTGTGACGAAAACGGTGGCAAAGGCGAACAGCATGAACGTTGCTGTGGCTGTGATCGAGCGAACGCTTAGTCTCGCCATTCCACACACACCGTGGCCCGAGGTGCAGCCGCCGCCCAGGGTTACACCGACACCGACAACCACACCGCCCAGAACAAACGCGGCAGTGGAGACCGGCACCTGAACCTGAGGCATCTGCCCGGACATCAACCTCACCACCAAGGGGCCGGTTGCCATGCCTGCCAGCAACGCGGCGCGCCAGGCAAAATCACTGGACGATGCAGGCCGCAACAGGCCGGCCAAAACTCCGGTTGCCCCCATCACGCGCCCCAACAGCAACATCAGCAGAACCGAGGCCACACCAATCAGAACGCCGCCCGTCAGCGACGCCCAAGGGGTAAATGCTGTCTCGATCATCAGCAGTTCTGACAGGTCTTGAGGCCAATGATGCGGTAAAGCGGGCAGTTGCCGACAAAGGCGGTAAGGGTGAACACACCCCCCACGATCAATGCCAGCCAGAACAGGAGTCCGGCCCCCAGCACGCTCGTGCCCAAAGCCATGTATAGAAGCATCGCAGCAATCAGAATGCGCAATGCGCGGTCAAGTTTGCCCATATTTGTGGTCATGTCACACTCCATCGGGAATCGATGATATGACAATTGCACAGCGCGGCTCACAGCTTTGGTGACATGGTCACCAAACTGCCGAAGCAAATACAAAGTTTGTGTTCAGACCTCGGGCGTCGCCGATCTTGCCAAGCGTTCCAGCCCCTCGCGGTCGGTCAGGGAGACTTCGCCACGCGACTGTTCCACCCAGCCACGGCGTTGGAACTCCGCCAAAGTACGCGAGATCACTTCGCGCGCCGTGCCCAGCTCTGTACCTAACACCGCATGCGTTGCGTGTACCGTCTCGCCTTGCCCTGCCAGCTCTAGCAGCCGAGAAGCCAGCCGTACGTCCATACGCTTGAACACGATATCGTCGATCAAAGTAAAGAGATCGGTGATCCGGCGTGAGTACGCTGTAAAGACGAACTCGCGAAACACAGGGGATTTCGCAACCAGATCGTCGAACGTTTGGCGCGGGATAGCCACCGCTGAAACGTCTGTCTCGGCAATGCCGTCGGCGGAATAGTCTTCGAAGGCCAGCATACACGCCGTGGTTAGCACACAGCTTTCACCGGCGTGAACACGGTAGAGGAACACCTCGCGCCCGGTCTCAGATTTCTGCTGAACCCGGACGGTTCCCTCCAGCAGAAGCAATAGATTGTCAGCCGTTTGGCCAGGCGCGAATATCTGCGTGCCAGCGGGAACGTTGACGATCTGACTGCCGCTGATGAGGTCGGCGCGCACAGTATCCGGTAAGCGGCTGAGACCTTTGAACTTATCAATCCAAGAGTGTTGCATAGCCGAAAATCCTACCATTTTGCTTGCCGCAGCAATTGTGTCAGAACGGCGCTGTTGTTCAATGCGATATTTTGAATGTGAGGCGAACAACCGCGTTCTGAAAGATGCCATTCCTGTCACATGGCATTTCCCCGTGCTGGAATAGAATTGGGCTGCGTTGCTGGAGGTGTGAACCCCCGCCCGCTTATCGCTCAGCAGTGTTTTTAAGCGATGCCATCAGGTTATGAAACTTCTCGCCTTGAACTGCGACATGGGAACGAAGGGCATTGGCAGTATCGTCCGCCAAGCCGTCCTCAAGAGCGCGAACGATGTCCTCATGTTCGGACATCGACTGCGCCATACGGCCACGAAATCGAAGCTGTTGCCGCCGGAAAGGTTTGAGGCGCCGATGCAGTTTGGAGGCTTCTTGTTCCAGAAACGAATTCCCGGATTGCTTGTAGATAATGCGATGAAACCGTTCGTTTTCGAGGTAGTACGTGTCTGGATCACCAGCATCGATGGCCTGCTGACATCTCGCGTTGGCGTTAGTCAGATCTTCCATGGCCTCCTCGGAGATACGCATAGCGGCAAGTCGGCCGCAAACGGCTTCGAGCTCGGCCATGACCTCGAACATCTCCATCAGTTCTACCGGACCCGGCTGTCGTACAAAAGCACCGCGGCGTGGAATGAGATCGACCAGACCCGACAGCGCAAGCCGTTGAAATGCTTCTCTAAGTGGTGTTCTTGAGACTCCAAACTGTTCGGCCAATTTGACCTCATCCAGACGGTCGCCGTCGGAGAATGTACCGTCAAAGATCAACTCTTCCAGTTCCTGGGCGATATTATCGGCAAGTCGTAAGTCCATAGGATTATGTATAGGACTCAATCTACGAAAAATTCAAGAGCAATGATATTGTATACAAAAACGTTGACTAAAAAACAGAACCGGCTTAAGCATACCCTGACCCCGGTACGCCGGGTCGAACCAGGGAGGAAATAATGAAAACCATTTTTAAGACAGCCGTTGCTGTCGCCGCACTTGTATCTGCTGGCACGCTTGTATCCGCAAAAGAGCTGCGCCTGTCGCACCAGTGGTCCAATAAGGACATCCGTCACCAGGTCGCACAGATCGTGGCCGACGAGGTTGCCGCCGCCGATGTTGATCTTGAGATTAAGATTTTCGGCTCAAAATCGCTGTTCAAACCGCGCGAGCAATACAAGCCGCTCAGCCGAGGTCAGCTGGACATGACCGTTCTGCCGCTCAGTTATGCCGGTGGTCAGCAGCCCGCCTATAACCTGACTTTGATGCCCGGTCTGGTGAAAAACCACGATCACGCAGCGCGTCTCTCCGAATCTCCCTTCATGGAGGCGTTGGAAGAGAAGATGGCCGAGGATGACGTGATGGTTCTGGTCCATGGCTATCTGGCCGGTGGCTTTGCCGGAAAGGACAAGTGCATCACCAAGCCCGAAGACATCACCGGCTTGCAGACCCGTGCAGCAGGTAAATCCTTTGAGCAAATGCTGGCCGGGGCCGATGCTTCGATCGCCTCGATGGCGTCATCGGAGATCTACAACGCGATGCAGACCGGTGTGTTGCAGGCGGCCAACACTTCGTCATCGTCATTTGTTAGCTATCGCATCTACGAACAGGTCAGCTGCTATACGCCAGCGGGCGACGTTGCCCTGTGGTTCATGTACCAGCCATTGCTGATGAACAAATCCACCTTCGACGGGCTGAATGAAGATCAGCAAGCTGCATTGCTTGCCGCGTCTGAAAAGGCACAGACTTACTATCTGGAAGAAGCCAAGAAGCAGGACGCAAACTCGGCCAAAGTCTTCGCCGAAGCGGGCGTCGAGATCGCCGAAATGAGCGCGGAAGACTTCGAAGCATGGCGCGCCTTGGCGCAGGAAACATCCTATAAGGCTTTCGTGGAAGAAGTGCCGGACGGGCAGGAGCTGCTGGACAAGGCTCTGGCGGTCGAGTGACCCTTTCTTGCCCGGGCGGCTCCGCTGCCGCCCGGCACTGATCTCAGTTCTGATCTTCAGACTTAATTGCATCTCAATCATCAGGAGACGCAAATGGCCGGCCATAGCTCTGCCGTTGCTTCCCATACCGGGAACAATCCTTTCCTTCGTCTTGTCGCTGCGCTTTCAACTTTGGCCGGATGGTGTTCCGCAGCCATGATCGTTTCTGCCGTCGCCATCACCTGCCAAATGATCGTCGTGCGTTTTGTCCTGAATGGCTCGACAATCTGGCAGACCGAAGCGGTCATCTATCTTGTCATCGCTGCCACGCTTGTTGGTCTGCCTTATGTGCAACGCCTGCGTGGGCATGTGAATGTCGACCTGATCCCGATCTCGCTGGCCCCGCGCCCCCGCTATTTTATGGCGATCCTGACTTCAGTTCTGTCCATCGCCATCGTCTCGGTCATGCTGTTCTACGGCTACGAGTATTGGCACTTCGCATGGGAGCGAGGTTGGAAATCTGACACCGTATGGGGTGTGCGGCTGTGGATTCCCTACCTGTCTATCCCGGTCGGCTTTGGACTGCTGCTGCTTCAGCTAATCGCTGACCTCGTCGCTGTCCTGCTTGGCATCGATAAACCCTTTGGTCTGGAGTAAAGCCGATGGACCCCCTTCTGCTCGGCGCCATTGTCGCCATCGCCACCATCCTTGTTCTGTTTTCGGGCGTGTCGGTCGCCATCGGTTTGCTGATCGTTTCAGCCGGGTTTCTGATTGTCTTCGACGGCCCGCGTTCGCTGGAACTGATGCCTGAGATTTTGTTCGGAAAGCTGGATAACTTTGCCCTTCTGTCGATCCCGATGTTTATCATCATGGGGGCGTCCATCGCGTCGACGAGGGCCGGAGCCGACTTGTACGAAGCCTTGGAACGCTGGCTGACCCGTGTACCCGGAGGGTTGGTCGTATCCAACCTTGGCGCCTGCGCTTTGTTCGCAGCCATGTCCGGATCTTCACCTGCCACATGTGCCGCCATCGGCAAGATGGGCATCCCCGAGATGCGCAAGCGCGGCTATCCCGACGGCGTTGCCGCAGGTTCCATCGCCGCAGGTGGTACGCTTGGCATCTTGATCCCGCCCTCGGTCACCATGATCGTCTACGGCATCGCCACCGAGACCTCGATCGGCCGTCTGTTTTTGGCCGGCGTGATCCCCGGCTTGATGCTGGTTGGTCTGTTCATGGCCTGGTCTCTGTATTCGACCTGGAAATCCGGTGACGCAACCCGTCTGGGGTCTGGCAGCTACACTTGGCGTGAACGTTTCGAGATCCTGCCGCGGGTTCTACCCTTCCTCGGCATCATTCTGGGTGTGCTGTACGCCATGTATGGCGGTATCGCCACGCCATCGGAAACGGCTGCCGTTGGCGCCCTGCTCTGCCTGCTGATCGCAATGATCATCTACAAGCTGTGGAACCCCAAGGACATCTGGGTCGTGCTGCGCGACAGCACCAAGGAAAGCGTGATGATCCTTTTCATCATCGCCGCTGCCGGTGTGTTTTCGTACATGCTCAGTTCGCTGTTCATCACGCAGGCGATTGCCGAATGGATCGGTACGCTGGATGTGAACCGCTGGGTTCTGATGGGTGCGGTCAACGTGTTCCTTCTGATCGCCGGGTTCTTCCTGCCCCCCGTCGCTGTGATCCTGATGGCGGCACCGATCCTGCTGCCGATCATCACCACCGCTGGCTTCGATCCGATCTGGTTTGCGGTTGTATTGACAATCAACATGGAGATTGGCCTGATCTCACCCCCCGTCGGCTTGAACCTCTATGTGATCAACGGCATCGCGCCCGACATCTCGCTGAAAACCATCCTGACCGGCTCCCTCCCCTTCGTGGCCTGCATGGTAATTGCGATTGTCCTGCTCTGCCTGTTCCCCGGTCTTGCCACCTGGTTGCCTGACCTGGTGATGGGAGCGGCGGTATGACCCTGCTGGCGGATCTTCTGTCCACCGTGTTCGAGCGGCGCTATCGCCGCTCGGGCGCGGCGGCTCTCGACGGCCGCCCGCTGACCGAACTGGCCGATGCGCTGGTCGGGTCAGCGGGCGAGACTTCGGGGCTGGCGCTGGCCGAGGAAATCCTAACCCGGTTCGACACTCTGGGCGACGAGGAAAAGCTGGAGTTCTTCCGCTATATCGCCTCGGCCATGAATATCGACCCCGAGGCGGTGCGGTCGTCGCTGGATGAATACGAACGCGACCCGTCGAAAGCGACCTATCGCAGCTTTGCGGCTGCGGTGGAACCGGCCCGACAGGAATTGATCCGCCGGTTGAACCGCGTGCCCGGTGCCACCGGCGCACTGGTACAGATGCGTGCAGATCTGCTGCGGCTGGGCGGCAAGGAACCGGAACTGCAGGCGCTTGACCTGGACTTCCGGCACCTGTTCGCCAGCTGGTTCAACCGTGGCTTTCTGGTGCTGCGCCCGATCAACTGGGAAAGCCCTGCGCATATTCTGGAAAAGATCATCGCGTACGAGGCGGTCCACGCCATCGACAGCTGGGACGACCTGCGCCGCAGGCTGGAACCCACCGACCGGCGCTGCTTTGCGTTCTTCCACCCCTCTATGCCTGATGAGCCGCTGATCTTTGTCGAAGTGGCGCTGAACCAAGGCATCCCGGGCTCGGTGCAGGCACTGCTTGCCGAAGACCGTGATCCTCTGCCGCAAGATCAGGCGGATACGGCTGTGTTCTACTCGATCTCGAACTGTCAGGCCGGGTTGGCCAGCATCTCGTTCGGCAACTCGCTGATCAAGCAGGTGGCCTCGGATCTGGCGGCGGAACTGTCGGGATTGAAAACCTTTGTCACCCTGTCGCCCATTCCGGGTCTGACCAAGTGGCTGACGCAGGAAAACACCGAATGGGACGTCGAAAAGCCCGATCAGATGAAGGCGCTGGCAGCGCATTACCTGCTGAACGCCAAGGGCCGGGGCAACATGCCTTTCGACCCGGTGGCGCGGTTCCATCTTGGCAACGGTGCGCTGGTTCATGCGGTTCATGCGGATGCCGATACGTCGGACAAGGGCCGGGCACAGTCCGGCGGCACCATGGTCAACTATCTCTATGACCTTAGCCGCGTGGCGCAGAACCACGAGCAATTTGCGAATACCCGCGAGGTGGTCGCCTCGACCGAGGTCAAATCGCTTGCCGCGTCCGCCTCTCTCACATCGACACAGGAAAGGTAATCCCTATGGCCAATCCTCTCTATGACGGTTTGTTCGGCGCTCACGCCGGCAAAGACACACCTTTTTTGCATTTGCTCCACGGTTCGGTGATAACGCATCAGGACTTTTTAAGCACCGCAGCGCAGATCGCCCACCTGACCACACAGTTAGGCCTAAAGCCCGGCGACCGGGTTGCGGCGCAGATCGAGAAATCAGCAGAAGCGCTGGCCCTCTATGCCGCCTGCGCGCAGGCCGGCCTGGTGTTTTTACCCTTGAATACCGCCTATACCGTTGATGAGCTGACCTACTTTATTGAAAACAGCGGTGCCTCGCTGATTGTCTGTGACGCCAAAAGTGAAGAGAAACTTGCCCCCATTGGCGCGCAACTGAGCGCGCGCGTAGAGACCCTGAACGCGGATGGCAGCGGCAGCCTGATGGAAAAGGCGTCGGTAATGCCTCTCAGCTTCGACACTGTCGATCGGGACGGCGAGGATTTGGCCGCATTCCTCTACACATCGGGCACCACCGGCCGGTCCAAAGGCGCGATGCTTACCCAGAACAACCTGTTGTCGAATGCCGAAACGCTCGTCGAAGAATGGCGTTTCACATCCGACGACGTGCTGCTGCACGCGCTGCCGATCTTTCACACTCACGGACTGTTTGTGGCAACTAACGTGTCACTGGCTGCGGGCAGTAGCATTATTTTCATGCCTAAGTTCGATCTGGACGAGGTTATCCGTCAGATGCCTCAGGCCACGACAATGATGGGCGTGCCCACTTTCTACACCCGCCTGTTGGATGACGATCGGTTCACAAGGGAACTGGCCGAACACATGCGCCTTTTTGTTTCCGGTTCCGCGCCCTTGCTGGCGGAAACGCATGTGCAGTTCGAACAGCGCACCGGACACCGCATACTCGAACGCTACGGCATGACCGAAACCAACATGAATACATCAAACCCCTATGAAGGGGAGCGTCGCGCAGGCACCGTCGGGGTCCCTCTGCCCGGGGTTGAGCTGAAAATCTGCGACTCTGATGGCAACGCCCTGCCCAATGGCGAGATTGGAGAGATCGAGGTGCGCGGACCAAACGTATTCCAGGGCTATTGGCAAATGCCTGAAAAAACCGCGGCCGAGTTGCGCGAGAACGGCTTTTTCATCACCGGCGATCTGGGCCGGATCGATGAAGAGGGCTATGTCCAGATCGTAGGCCGAAACAAAGACCTGATCATCTCAGGTGGCTATAATATCTACCCCAAGGAGATTGAACTGGTGCTCGATGACCAACCCGGCGTGCTGGAAAGCGCCGTCGTTGGCGTACCCCACCCAGACTTCGGAGAAACGGTTCTTGGTGTAATTGTCGCAGAACCGGGCGAGACCCCCAACCTTGAACAGATGCAGGCTGCTGTGTGCAACAGCCTCGCGCGGTTCAAACACCCCCGGAAGTTGATTCTGATGGATGAACTTCCCCGCAACACCATGGGAAAGGTTCAAAAGAACATCCTGCGTGACCAGTACAAGGATATGTTCGTGGCCGCATGAGAGGATGCCGTTTTTCCGATCAAACAATGCAACGTCAGGGTAACTGCGGCTTGCCCCAATTTCGCAAAAGCGGTGCGCGAAAAACATGTTAGATGTCACTTAGTCAAACCTGTCGAAGCGTCTTGGCCAGTTCGCAGATATACATTTTTTTCATAACCTGCATGACGAATCAGCTGGCCATCCGTCATGGTTTGGTTCGAAAACTTGAGCCAATACTTGGATGGTGTCATGTATCGCGCGTGGTGGGTCAAAGTTTCTTGCAGTAAACCGGCGTTGCGACAAAGCTGCGGTTTCGCCGAGCCCAACAATACTGGCGGCCCCAAAGGCCGTTTCCCAAAGTTGAACGTATTGTATCTCCTTCAGGTCGGGTAAAGCGCAGCCCGATTGATGTTGCTATTTGAGGCAAGCCATAGGGGTTTATTCCGCTGCCATTGGGGGCAGAAACCGGAACTCTCTGATGCTGTCGGTTTTCATCTCGATCGAGAACCCGGGCTGCGCCGGCGCCAAATAGGCTCCGTTCTTAACCACGCATGGGTGGATAAAGTGCTCATGCAGGTGATCGACATACTCGATCCGCTTGCTGTCCTTCTCACCCGAGATCGCGATGTAGTCGATCATCGACATATGCTGGACGTATTCGCACAGGCCCACGCCCCCGGCATGGGGCCAAACCGGCAGATCGTATTTCGCCGCCATCAGCATGACTGCGAGCACCTCGTTCAGCCCACCCATCCGGCAGCTGTCGATCTGAACGATGTCGATCGCGCCTTCCTTGATGAACTGCTTGAACATGATCCGGTTCTGGCACATCTCGCCGGTCGCTACTTTGACCGGTGCGACGCCCTCGCGGATCGTCTTGTGGCCAAAAACGTCATCAGGGCTTGTGGGTTCTTCAATGAAGAAGGGGCGCGCAAAGGACAGGGCCTTGACCCAGTGGATCGCCTGATCGACCTCCCACACCTGATTGGCGTCGATCATGATGTTCATGTCGTCGCCCAGCACTTCGCGGGCGATGGTCAGGCGGCGAATGTCGTCATCCAGATCGCGGCCGACCTTGAACTTGGTATGGGTAAAGCCCGCCTCCTTGGCCTCATGGCATAGACGGCGCAGCTTGTCGTCAGGATAGCCCAGCCACCCCGCCGAGGTGGTGTAGCAGGGATAGCCCTCGGCCCTCAGTTTGGCGATGCGTTCCGCTTTGCCCGGTTCAGCGACACGCAGCATCGCCAGCGCCTCATCCGGGGTGATCGCATCGGTCAGGTAGCGGAAGTCGATCAGGCGTACGATTTCTTCGGGGGTCATTTCGCTGACCAATTGCCAGACGGGTTTGCCGGCCTCTTTGGCCCACAGGTCCCACGCGGCGTTCACGACCGCGCCGGTCGCTAGGTGGATCGCCCCCTTGTCGGGACCAATCCAGCGCAGTTGGCTGTCGCCGGTGATATGACGCCAGAACCGGCCCATATCTTCGGTGATCCAGTCCAGCTCCAGCCCTTTGACCAACGCACCGAGGGCTTCGATCGCGGCCACGCAGATCTCATTGCCGCGCCCGATGGTGAAGGTCAGTCCGTGGCCCTCATGCGCGCCGTCAGTTTCCAGCACCACATAGGCGGCAGAGTAGTCGGGATCGGGGTTCATCGCATCCGACCCATCCAAACTGGCCGAGGTCGGGAACCGCAGGTCCTCGGTCCGAATGCCGGTAATCCGGGTCACTTGCTGGCCTCAACGGTTTGGCGCTGAACGCCCAACCCTTCGATCCCCAGCTCCATCCGGTCGCCGGGTTTCAGATAGGTTTGCGGGTCCTGCCCCATACCCACGCCCGGAGGCGTCCCCGTCGAGATCACATCACCCGGCTGCAATGACATGAACTGCGACAGGTGCGAGATCACTGTCGCAACATCAAAATGCATCGTTCTGGTCGAGCCGTCCTGATACCGATGCCCGTTCACCTCAAGATACATCGGCAGGTTCTGCGGGTCCGACACCTCATCACGCGTCACCAGCCATGGGCCGATGGGGCCAAACGTGTCGGCGGACTTGCCCTTGACCCACTGGCCCGAGCGGTGCAGCTGGAAGTCGCGTTCAGACAGATCGTTGACCACGCAATAGCCCGCGACATGGTCCAGCGCGTCCTCGACGGATACGTATTTTGTATGCTTGCCGATCACCACACCCAGTTCGACCTCCCAATCGGTTTTGACTGAGTTGCGGGGGATTTCCACAGTGTCATCAGGCCCCATGATCGCCGAGGTCGCCTTGAAGAAGATCACCGGTTCTTCGGGCAGGGCCATGCCAGATTCAGTAGCGTGGTCGGCATAGTTCAGGCCGATGCAAATGAACTTGCCCACATGCCCGACACAGGCTCCAATGCGCGGGGTACCTTCGACCTCGGGCAGAGCATCCACATCCAACGCGCGCAAGGCATCAAGCCCGGCATCCGACAACGCGTCGCCCGCTATATCGTCAATGACACCCGACAAATCGCGGATCACGCCATTTTCATCCATAAGGCCGGGTTTTTCTTGTCCGACCGGACCGTAACGCAGCAGTTTCATCTCAAATCTCCCTGATCAAACGGTCCAGCCGCCATCGATGGCGAAGGTCTGTCCGGTGGTGAATGCGGTCTCATCGCTGCCCAGATAGACGGCCAAGGCGGCAACCTCGTCTGCGTGACCGATACGGCCCATGGGCTGGCGCGCGATGAAGTCTTTCATCGCTTGCTCATAGTCGCCGGTGGCGCGCAGGCGGTCGTGTAGGCTGGGGCTATCTACGGTGCCAGGGCAGATCGCGTTGCAGCGGATGCCCTGCGTGATGAAGTCAGCGGCGATCGATTTCGTCAGGCCAATCACGGCCGCTTTGGACGCGCAGTACGAAAAGCGGTTCGGCACGCCTTTGATCGACGATGCGACCGAAGACATGTTGATGATCGAACCACCGCCATTTTCCAACATGCCAGGCAGAACCAGCTTAGCCAGCCTGTACATCGCCTTGACGTTCAGATCAAAGCTGAAATCCCACTGGTCGTCGTCGCAATCCAGAATGGACCCAGCCCCAACGAACCCTGCGCAGTTGAACAAAACGTCCAGCGCTCCGACGGTTGCGACGACCCCAGCCACGGCATCCGCATCGGTGACGTCCAGCTTCAGAGCCGTCACACGCTCGATCGCAGCCAGTTCCGCAAGCGTTGCATCATTGATATCGCAGGCAATCACCTGCGCGCCTTCGGCCACATATTTCTCGATGCTGGCGCGGCCAATGCCCTGCCCTGCGGCAGTAATCAGTGCTTTCTTTCCGGCCAGACGGCCCTGTGGTTTGGTCATGTCGTCCTCAATCCGTATGATAAACTTTGGTCATGGGTGCCCATTGTTTGTTTTCGCTGCGGCACAAATCAGTCGCAGGTGTAGAGCCATCAGGAAACCCACGCAGGTGATGGCGTTCTACGCCTTGGTTTGATGCGTCAAATTCAGCCATGAGATAATGTTCCCGAACCTCCCGCGCTTACAGCTAGCGGTTGGATTTTGCTCGTTTGGAAATTCGCAAACGTATCAACGGTGTCACTGTTTTCGCAGCCGTTAGTGTCCAAGAAACCGTTGTGGCCCGACCAGCAAGCGCGCGTGACCGACCCCAACGGCTGGCTCGTCACGCCGACATTGCCAGCGGCCTTGGACGATTTTGGATCGTTGGAGAACACGCCGCTGCCCTGCCACTGCAGGTTAGGTGAGAGACTTCCCTCGATCACGTCCTGACCCAAATCGACCCTCATCTTCGAAGAGGTGCCTGTCAGAGATGCTTGCGCCTCATCAAGGCCAATCAACAACGGCAATGCTCGCCAGTCGGTGTTCAAGCTCACAATGCACTTATCGCTTTCGGCCACAGCCACCTCGTGGGGCTGGTAAACGAGGGCTTCCTGCGTGTTTGCATCATTTGTGCCGTAGAAGATCGCCTGATCCTTCACCTGTGGCCAGGTTTCGGAGACGGACAGAGCCTTGTTGCATTGCGCTTTATTCATTGCAGCCTGTTTCGCGCCTTCGGAGTTCGACTTGAGATAGCCCAGTTCCGAAACGTCAAACTGCGCGCACTGCAGCAGCAGAAGCTCGCCGTTCTTGGGAGGTGCATTAGTGTTGTTTGGTGCGAATTTGGAAATAGAGTCGTCCGAAACAAAACCGCCTATGTCGACATACAAACCTTCGTTTTTCTGTCCACCAATCAGCTTGGGTCTAAAAACAGCCTCGGGGAAAGACCTCCAGTCCGATTCGGCGTGCACTGCACCCGCGATCAGAATGACGCAGCTTGCAAGCAATCCATTGATTGTATGGGACGATTTCCTCACTTGCTTCTCCCTGATCTCGTTTTAGAGACTCTCCCGCATCGCTTTACTTTGTATTTAAAACTTTTATTTACTAATAAATCAACATTGACTCACACTGCAAATTCAAGTCACTTTGCCCACGCATTCGCCCGCAAGCGCGAATTGGGAGGAATACGTGTCGGCAACTTCAGAGAAATATCGTGCCCCTGCCCTAGAGAAGGGTTTGGACATCATCGAGTTGCTATCGCTGTATGCGGACGGGCTGTCGCAAGGCGACATTGCACGCGCTCTGGACCGGTCCCAAAGCGAAATCTACCGCATGCTGTCCACACTGGTGCGACGCGGTTATGTGATCCGGTCCTCTGACGATGATCTCTATTCGCTCAGCCTGAAAATGTTTGCTATTTCACAAAGGTATCCTCCAGTCGAACGGTTGCTTGAGATGGCGACACCCAAAATGCGGGCCGCTACGCGAAAGGCCTGGCAATCCTGCCATATGGGGATGGAGAGCAACGGAGATATAGTTGTTGTCGCCTCGATTGCCTCTCCCGGGAACTGGGGTTTGGCATTGCGCGTCGGAACCGTGATTGGCCTTGGGAATACCGGCACCGGCCGTGTTCTTGCCGCATTTCGCAGTGACGCCGACCTTGACGACCTGCTGGACAATCACAGGCTTGCGCAAGGTGAGCCGGAATTGGACGTCGTTGAATTCAGGGAGCATGTCGCCCGCATACGCGAGTGGGGTTATGAGCAAATGCCATCAGCCACAGCGGTTGGGGTGACGAACCTCGCCTACCCTGTGCTGGACCACGAAGGGCAGGCAATCAGCGTTGTGAACTGTCCATTTTTGGAAAGGATTGATCAGCTTGAAGTTCCGGGAATTGAAGACGTGCATCAACTCTACAAATCATTGGCGGAAGAATTGACGGATTTCTATACGGGCAAGTCGCAAGCCTGACCTATAAGTCGCTTTTCACAAAGGGATAAAGTCAAGCAGGCTACTATATGTTCGCCCTGGTTCATATACCAAAAGACGGCTTTCGCCAAAAATCGTATCTTTAGACAAGAGTCGCGCTCTCTTTGGTTTTGTTGGCCAAAAGACCGCCAATTGTGATGAGGCCAGCGCCTATCCAGCCCCACAAATCGGGCAAGGTATTCCAGATCAAATATCCGAAGAATACTGCCCAGAGCATTCCGGAATACTCAATCGAGGCCAGCGTACTAATTGGTGAGAAGGAACATGCTGACGTTCTGAAATACACACACAAAGCGCCACAAACACCCAGTAAGCCAACGAGCCAGAGGTCGGAAGAACTTGGAACGTATCTCCCATAGGGAACCAAAACAGCGGCTGCCGCAAAGACCATGAGATACTCATATCCGGCGATTGCTTCCGGTGTATCCCGTCTTGAAAGGGCACGCGCCGTGATTAAGCCGAGTGCGCTACACAACGCCGCCGCCAATGGAAAAAAGGCTGCCACGTTAAGACCTAGGCCCGGCGGGCGTATCAAAAGTAAAGCGCCCATAGCGCCTGAAACGAGTGCAAGTAGTTGTGGAAGCCCGGGATGTTCTCGAAACACAAGTGAAGACAAGACCATCGAAAAGATAGGCGCGACCATGAAGATCATGGTCACTTCGGCAAGCGGCAAGTTTTGAAGACCGGAAATGAAAAAGTACATTGTGCCTAGGGTCAGCACCCCTCTGGCCATCAATAGCGGCCATCTTGGTGAAGCCAAGGATCTCCAGTTTCGAGGCGCAATGAACAAAAGGAAGAACAAAAGGCCAAAGGCGCTTTCAAACAAGATGATCTGAAGGCCGGAATACGTCTCGGATAGCACCTTGGCGACCGCATCCATCGCAGACATAAAAAACACGCCAAGCGCAAAGTAAGCTGGACCATTGGCGTAGAGTTGCGATGGTTTGAGGCGAGCTATCATGATGTGAGCTGATCAAATATTGATGTTCGCTCCAGCCGGAAGCGCGCAGTGAACGGACCAGGTGTGTCGCGTAGAAATACGTCCATAGACTTAAGCATTTCGATCGCATCTATTTTTTTCTGATTGACCGTATTGTTCTCGAGCCATCGTTCAAGCAGAAGCAATTCATCGGGTTGCACGTTGTGCTGTTCGCCGAGGTGCAGCATATGTTTGTACGAGCGATTAGAGAAATACTCTTGATCCATAAGATTCAGGAGCTTATCGGACGTTTCTTGGGAAATGACTTTGTTTTCCGAAGCAACCTCAAGTGTTGCTCTGATGTTTACAAGCGGCTCTGACAACGACGGGTATTTCAGTTCGGCAGGTCCGTGATTCAAGGCGACCTCGTCGTCACGCGTCAATAGACCGTCGCGGTATTCCTCAAAGATGCGGCCAACCCCTTTCATCCCAAAACTATGCAGCTCCGCTGCCCTCAACGCACCCATGCTGGAGCTGCCGAATACATGCACACCCTGATCAAGCGCCCAGAGTATTTCCTTGTGCAACACAGACGGTGTGAACTGAAAATAACCGTCAATTATTCCTATGGCGCGTGGCTTTCGCGCGACCGCATTCAATACATCCCCCTGAGCCGCCGGCGGTAGATACTCAGCCGCCAAAATCTGTTTGGCTTCACTTTCGTGAATAGTGGGGCCGCAGAAAACAAAAACGGTCATTGCATTAACTCTGATGCGTTTTGCGCACGCAGTCCCGGCGTGTAGCGTGGGTCGTCATGCGGCCCCTCCAACCCGGGGACGAGCACCCGTACAACTGCGATGCGATCGGCGACATAGTCGGCTGTAATGTCGATGAAGCAGGCACCGTCCAGTCCAGCGGCAGTCAACCGCGATTTGAGCCAAACAAGATCTCCCTCGGGAGATTTGCTTTCATACGACTGCCTGGAGTCAAAACTCAGGCATCCAGGTCGGGCAATCGTTTCTTGGAACTTCATCTCCGAGTAATAGTCCGAGTGTAGATCATCGCGCGCGCCCGTGATCAATGTCAGCCGTTCCTGCGCAGCTTCTGTCAGGGCGCGCGAGAGCGCGATCTGCCGAGACGGGTGACACCCTGCCCCAACAGATGGGCGAGAGAGAAGTACCGGCACGTTTCCATTTTCGCATGCCCATACCAAGTAGGCGGGCACGCCGATTTCCGTCGTCACGTCCCAGATCGCCAAGTTTATGTCGGCGTCTTTGAACTTGCGTAGGGTGTGGCACAAACCGTGGTCTTCGATCGTCCGTTGATCAATCCGACGCGCATCTCGTTCCGGCCACGGCAAACTCGACCATAGCGCAACAGCATCCCGTTCGATCACCTCACACAAGCCATGCAACTTTGCCTCGGAAAGTGAGTTACCCGAGGCCAGACCGTTCGAACTCGACAGAAAGAACCCGCTCCCGGGCGGCAGAGGGCGCGTGTAGTTTGTATGAACCAATTCGTAGGGAACCCACACATTTCCGGAACCCGTCAATAGTTGCATTTCGATCCAGAGGTTCGGTGCGAAAGGATCAAACTCCACCTCATAGCTAAGCGGCAACTGATCAACTGGCAAAACACTGTGTGTGTATCTGATATCTTCAAGGCTCGCGAGTATGACCGGAGCCACAATGCGTTCCGCGTGGAAAATCTCGATGGACTCCATCACGGCAGAAGCGACCGCAGCGTCATATGTCACGCCCTTCCCTTGAGAAACGGCCATTGATCGCGAGTTTGGCCTGCATACGACGGTTGTCGGTAGCCCAACACGATCAAGCCCCGTGACATCCGCTATACGCGTAATGCCAAAAACCGGAAACAGGTCCCGCAATAGCTCAACCGTCTGCTTGGGCGGGCGAATGCGATGTGTCCCATCAAAATATTGTTTCAAACCAAGTTCTCACGCGACTGGGAACAACCTATCAGTGCGCGCAATGACGATTCATACTGCGCGACACGAATGTTGGCTCAAAGGCTTGAGCCAACACTCAAATACGTTGCTTTGACTGGTTTTAAGCAGTTGGTTGAATCTTCGCCCCGACTTGGGCCGGATCAATCTTTGCTCCCAGTTGAGATGGGTCAATTTTGGCTCCGTGCTGGCCGGGGTCAATCTTGGCGCCAATTTGGCCCGGATCAATCTTTGCACCCAGCTGAGACGGGTCAATTTTGGCTCCATGCTGACCGGGATCAATCTTGGCACCGACCTGCGAAGGGTCACCGTGGTATACGTCTTCGGTAGCGATCGCAGATTGGCGATGTGCAGAATAGGTACCGGGCTGAGCAAAAACTCCTGATTGATCGATAGTGATCAGACGGCCATCAGGCGCACGAACAGTTCTTTTGTTTTCAAACATTTAATTTCTCCCTTTGTTGGAATCTTCATTCTAATTTGATTTGCACTTCAAGAACCAGAGCGCGCCTTTCCCTAACATAGAACTTGCATGATCACCAAGGCGCATGACGGGCGTCATCCCAGATGAGTTGGAATGAGAAACCATGGTGAGGCGAACACAAAAGGCGTCGGTTTGACCAGTTTTGGTGTCTTTTGAAACCGCAAGTATTCCTGAAGCAAAAGAAAAGCAGTTTTTTGACGTTCATTCTTTGCGTGACACCAACAAGCGCCATCAGCCAAAACCGAGTACTCAAACTTTTCTAGAAATGACCTAGTTCTCTAGCATTGGTAGCGGTCTGTTCAACTGCAAGTCGACTCGTTTTTAACACCACAAACAAAAACCCAAATGGTCTGCGGAGTCTGTTTGCTTGGTACTAGAGGTTTCGTTTGCAGCGCAAGCGCAGACCGCGATGTGAAACAAACTGCATGTCGTCCAAGCCCCGTGAACCAAACGTTTTCTGAAGGGCGCAATAAGCAGTAGTTTTAGGCACAAAACAGTCTCGCTTGCCCAAAACGCTCTCTTTTTGATTGGCCCTAAGGGAGATCAACGCCGACTGGTCAAAGAGACAGTGCGCCGTCTTAGAAACTCGAGTAGTTCCCGAGGATTGTTTGCCCGTTTTTCAATCTCGTCTCTCTCAATAGGGTCACCGACGATCGGTCGCTGGGGTTTATCCAAGGCATGCCGCACCTCGTACAAAAGCAACCCTTGGCGCAGTGTGGCGGAGACATTGCTGGCGATTTGATATGCGCGACTGTTGCGTCCGGGAAAGCGAATGGGGACAACTGTAGCGCCAGAGCGCTGGATAAGTTTGGCTGTAAAGGGATTCCATTCGCGTTCGACCGCAGGCCCCCACCAACTGTCCGACGAGGCAACAACCCCGGAAGGGAACAATGCGATCAACCCTCCGTTTGCAAGATGCTCCATAGCTTTTCGGCGCATTTCCAGGCTCTTTTCAAGAGCGTCGGGTTCATGATCGAAGGGCACTGGGATCATGAACTGGTCAATCTCAACCACACCCGTCAGCAGAGACCGCGTTAGAATTTTATAGTCGGTTCGGACCTGACCGATCAGTTCGGCCAGGATCATGCCGTCGACAAGTCCGTGCGGGTGATTGGCGACAACCACTACGGGCCCTTTGCTCGGGATTTGACGAATTTCTTCATCGGGCGTTTGCAGCGCGATGCCCATCACCTTGAGGGCCTGCCCCCAGAAGGGTTGCCCAGCGGGCACGCCCATTGCCTCGAATTTTCGGATGCGACGCAACAAATGGAGCTTGCTTGTAGCCAACTCGATCGCTTTGATTGCCCATCGTTGAACCGGGTTGCTGAATGTGGACGCGTAAGACAAACGGCGCCGATCATAGGGCTGCTCGCTCAGGTTTGTTCCGTCGCTCTGGCCAAGCAACAGCCGCGTCTCTTTGTCCGGACGGACAGTACCGGGTCTTTTGAGGGTCTGAGACCCCTTGCCCCTCATCGAAGGATGAAGACCGAACACGGCGCGCGGCGTGAAATGCGCGACGCCGTCGAGCCCAGAAGATAGTCTCGAACGCCGGGTTTGTGAGATCCGACAATAACCAAATCAACATGGTTCTCGCGGGCAAACTCCGCGACCTTCAGGCCCGGCTTGCCAGTGATAACCTCGGTCGAGATGTCGCCCGCATCGCCTGCAAGGCGATCCAGTTCGTCCTTGATGCGCGCTGTCAGGTGGTTCTCGGGTTTCGACTCCACGAATTCGGCGACGAAACCGGGTATGTCTTCCAGCACTGTCAACAAGGTCATCCGACCGTCTTCGGCAAGCAGACGCCGCCCAGCGGCGATTTTGTTGGCAACGACGCCTTCGTGGTCCAGAGCGACCGGGATCAGAATGTGCTTGTACATAGTCAGTTCCTTTGTCGATTTAGGGGGCGTTTGTGGCGGTCGTGCCGCGGGAGGCGATCATCTTGGCAGCCTCAGACTTCTGCACGTGCGAGTTCGCGAGCCAGATCAAGATATTGACCGGGAACCGCTATTCCATGCGCCTGCGCGTGGCTGATCGAGTTTGCCCTCCGATCCCCCGGAAGTCGTGCGCCTTCGAGGCTGTCGATGGCCGTCAGCACCATTTCGAGACGATCCGTGAAGGCGTCCAGATTGCTTGGGCTCATGGCAATCAGGAACCGCCCGGACCTCGGAGAAGGCCCCTCTGCGTCAAAAAACGAAGCCACGCCTAAGCTGGGGTTTGCACCGGTGAAAACCGACGCGAGAACCTCAACCATCAAGGCGAGGACGGTTCCCTTTGCCCCTCCGGCCGGGGCCATGGAACCCTCCAATGCCGCGGTTGGGTCGGTTGTGGGCTTGCCGTCTTTGTCAAAGGCCCAGTCCGGTGGAATGGGCTTACCTGTCTTTTTTGCATGCATGACCTTGCCGCGCGCAACATGCGAAAGCGCCAAGTCAATCACCAGAGGCGGTGCGTCGCGTCGCGGCGCTGCAAAGGCGATGGGGTTGGTGCCAAAAACCGGACTCGCGGCGCCCCAAGGCGCGATTGCCGGAGGGGCGTTGGCAAACATCAAGCCCACAAGACCCTCAGCGGCGAGCTTTTCGACCTGCACCGACAACGCCCCCGCATGATGTGAGTTTTTGACCGACATCGCTGCTGTGCCGTATGAACGCGCCACGCTTGTACCCTGCGAAATGGCATGATCCAGCGCCGGGTACGCAAAACCGAAATCGGCGTCGGTGGAAATCGCGGTTTGACTGGTCAAGCGTGAAGTAATGTTTGCGTCCGGGTTTATCTTTCCGCTGCGCACCTGCGCGACATAGTCCCCGAGACGCGAAAAACCGTGACCCGCCCGACCTTCGGCTTCTGCCGCCACCAGCGCGTTGGCGACGGACTTAGAGTGTTCACTCGAAACCCCCTGAGCCATCAACGCCCCTGAAATCAGGGCCTTGGCCTCGGAAAGGCCGATGTTTTCCATATGTACCATGGTGTTGTTTTGTGGCGGGGCGGCACCTTTGGGCCGCCCCTGCCCGACTTAGGCGCTGCGATAGAGCTTGGTCATCGAGAATTCGCGATGACCAAGCGCTTCGGCGGCTGTGTTGCGGCCATTAGCTGTGCGGCGGATCATGTCGATCAGTGCATCGCCCGCTTCGTCAATGGTCTGTTCCCGGCGCAGGATGCCTGACACGTCTACGTCCACGTGCTCGCCCATCGTGCGCACGGTCCGAGGGTTCGCGGTGATCTTGATAACCGGAACAATCGGGTTGCCCACCACATTGCCTTGACCCGTAGGGAAGGTGTGGATGACTGCGCCACCGGCTGCCATTAGGGTCACACATTCCGCCGCGGCCGAGGAACTGTCCATGAAGTAAAGCCCCGCGCCCGAGCTTGGCGCTTCGGCGGCATCGAGGATGTCGATATATTGCGAGGTCCGACCGATCTTTTCGAGGTTACCCAAAGCTTTTTCCTCAATCGTGGTCAGGCCGCCTTCGATGTTGCCTTTGGTCGGCTGGGAATCCGAAAGGTCATCGGTCTGGTGCGCAAAGATCACGTCGTCCTGATAGGCTTTCCACATCTTGTACCAGCGCTCGCCCACTTCTTCGTTGATCGCGCGTTTCTGGCAGATGTGCTCAGCGCCGGTGATCTCGGAGGTTTCGCCGAAAAAGCCGGTGATGCCCTCGGGCAGCAGCTTGTCGTACATATTGCCAACCGTCGGGCAGGAACCCAAACCAGTGGTGGTGTCGGATTCACCGCATTTGGTCGAGATCCAAAGTTCGTTCAGCGCGCATTCTTCGCGCTGGTATTCCGAGGTCAGATGCACGAATTCCTTCGCGGCCCAGCTGGCCTGACGGATGGTTTCAAAGTCGCCTTTCTGCTCGATCGAGAATTCAGCGACCGGTTTTCCGGTTTCGCGAATGCCATCGGCAATCCGTTTGGTCCAACCCGGCTCAATGCCGATCACGACAACAGCGGCCACATTGGGGTTCGCCCCTGTTCCAATCATGGTCCGGAAGTGCAGCTCCAGATCCGCGCCAAACTGCAAGCGGCCATAGGCATGCGGTATCGCAAGCGTGCCTTTGACGTTATTTGCAACGGCTTCGCACGCCGCGTTCGAGATATCGTCGACCGGCAAGATAACCACGTGGTTTCGAACACCGACACGTCCATTCTCACGACGGTAAGCATGCACAGACATATTTTTGAAATCGAGTGCCATGAAGAGGACTCCTTACCAGCGCTTCGTTTTGCAGTTGTGGGTGTGGACGTGGCCACCCTTGGGAATGTCCGCGATGATCTTGCCGATGTCCTCGCCGTATTTGATCGCGGTATCTCCGTCCTTGAAGTCTTTCAGCGCGATCTTGTGGCCGATTGGCACATCAGCGCCAGATGTCAGGCGGAAGGTCGAATTGTCATGGGTTACGCAGACCAGCATATCGGTGCCGGCCGTCAGGCCCTCGACCACGACAACACCGACATTGTCGGCATGTTCGTGGACGAGCAAGTGGGGGATTTCAGCCATTTGTAGTCTCCTCAGGCGTCAGGTTTTAGAATGATTTTCGGGGCCGCAACGCGCCCTGCCAGAATGTCCTCGAAGGCATGCGCGCCATCTGACAACGGGCGGCTTTCCACCCAGTCCAGCGCGCCCAGCCTGCCTTCGAACATGGCAGCGGCGGTGTCGCGGAAATCCTGTGCGGTATAGGTGTAGGTGCCGATGAAGGTGATTTCCTGCAGCGTCATGCGACGCACATCCAGGCCGCCTGTGTCTTCGCCCAGGCCGATATGCAGAACTACACCTCCGGGCTTGGCAGCTGCAGAAGCAGCCGCTCTTGTTGCCGCAAATCCGACAGCGTCGACAACAACAGGGAACTCGCCCTGAACCTCCTTGGCGACTTGCATCCCGCAGGTGGCGGCGAGGTATTCTCGGCGGATGTCATTTCTCTCGACGACTACAACTTCCTCAAAGTTCATCGCTTGCAGGGACAAAGCGGCGGCCACTCCAATTGCGCCACCACCAATGACAAGCGATTGGCGCGGTTCCGATGGATGCAGCGCTTCAACGCCAAGTCGAGCCGCGTGCCAACCAACGGCGATGGGTTCGGCCAGTGCTGCTTTGGCCAGCGACACATCGTCAGGAACCGTGACCAGATTGGCTTCGGGGATCCGCACAAGCTCGGCAAAGGCGCCCTCGCGCGGGGGCATCGAGATAATCTGGCGAGTTGGACACAGGTTTTCACGTCGGGAAACACAGGCAGGACAGGCGCCGCAATTGACGAGAGGGTTGATCGTCACACGCTCACCTGCGCGGGGTCCCTCAACGATGGTGCCAGCCGCCTCGTGCCCAAGGATAAGAGGGGCCGGGCGACGGTTGTCGTGACCCAGATAGGCATGCATGTCCGAGCCACAGATACCCACGCTTTCCACCCGGATCAGCGCCTCGCCCAGCTGTGGGGTTGGGTCCCTGGTATCTTCGTAAGACAGGGCCTGAACGTCGGTATAAACAAGAGCTTTCATTTAGCGGTGAACCCTCCATCCAGCATCAGGATTTGGCCGGTCACGTAGCGAGAGGCTTCTGAACACAGAAAGAGCAGAGGACCATCGAGATCTCCAAGCGCACCGTTGCGGCCAATGCAAGTTTGAGCCGCGTTTCGTTCGGCGCGTTCGGGATCAGCAAAGACCGCCGCAGTCAGTTCGGTCTCAAAAAAGCCCGGGCCAATCGCATTTGTGTTGATCCCCGCAGACGACCACGCCTCGGCCATGGCGCGGGTCATCTGGGCCACGCCACCCTTTGAAGCGCCATAGGGAAGTCCGTTTGGAAAGGCGCGGATGGATTGTAGCGAGGCAAAGTTGACGATCCGCCCCCAGCCTTTTGCCTTCATGGCCGGAACAAAAGCCTGGCTCAAGAAGAAGGGGGCAGACAAGTTGACCGCGAGGGTCGCGTTCCAAATTTCTGGTGACAGTTCCTCGGCTGGCAGTCTGGGGTTGAGGCCCGCAGCATGAACAAGAATATCCGGCGCGCCGAACGGAGCAGCGATTTCGAACACGAGCTCCGGTTGGTTTTCAAGATCGGCCACATCGCCAGCGACGACGGCAACGTTTCCGCCCATCTCGTCCGCCCAGCTTGCCAAGGCTTCGGCGCGGCGGGCAACGCCCACCACCCTTGCGCCAGAGTTTGCCAAGATCGTCGCCGCTTGTTGTCCGAGGCCAGAACTGGCCCCGGTCACAACGGCCACGCGGCCGTCAACGCTGAATAATCGTGAGGAAGACAAGTGTTTTAGCCTTGCGCCTTCAGGTTGAATTCTTCGTCTGGGAAGTACTTCTTCAGGCGGATGTCAGCCGTGCGCGCGTGGCCTTCCATGCCTTCGAGGCGTGCAATCCGTGCGGTGGCTTCGGCTACTGGCTTAGCACCTTCGCGTGTCGCGCGCTGCCAGGTCACGATTTTCATGTACTTGTGGACACTTAGGCCACCTGTGTAGCTGGCCGCCCCAGAGGTCGGCAGGACGTGGTTTGTACCTGCCGCCTTGTCGCCAAAGGCCACCGTGGTTTCTTCGCCCAAAAACAACGAGCCATAGCAGCTGAGGCGATCCAGCCACCACTCCAAATCTTCCGCCTGAACCGTCAGGTGTTCGGGTGCATAAGCATCGGAAGTTGCAGCCATTTCCTCTCGGTCTGCGCACAGGATGACCTCCGCATAGTCGCGCCAGGCGGCGGTGGCATTGTCGCGGTTCACTTCTGGCAGATCGGCAATCAGCTCTGGCACCAGCCGCATGACCTCTTCAGCCAGCGCGCGGTCATCGGTGACCAACCAGACCGGCGAGTTATATCCATGCTCGGCCTGACCTACGAGATCGGCCGCAACCACCATCGGATCGGCTGTTTTGTCTGCCAGGATCAGGCTGTCAGTCGGGCCAGCAATCATGTCGATGCCGACACGGCCAAACAGCATCCGCTTCGCTTCAGCCACGAACTGGTTTCCCGGGCCCACGAGAATATTAGCCTTGGGCAAGCCGAATAGGCCAAACGTCATCGCCGCAACGCCCTGAACACCGCCCATGGCCAGGATTTTGTCTGCACCACAGATGTGCGCCGCATAGATGATGGCTGGCGCGATACCCACATCAGGGCGTGGTGGAGAACACGCGACAATGTGCTTGCAACCAGCGACTTTTGCCGTGGTGACGGTCATGATCGCGCTTGCGATATGGCTGTACCGCCCGCCGGGCACATAGCAGCCTGCGGCATCCACCGGGATCGCCTTCTGACCGGCGATAAAGCCCGGGACGACCTCAGTTTCAAAGTCTTTGACCGTGCCCAACTGCGCCTCAGCGAACTTCTTGACATTGGCGTGGCTGAACTGGATGTCCTTCTTCAGCTTTTCGGGCACAAGGGCCGACGCAGCCTCAATGGCCTCAGGCGACAACAGAATTTCGCCATCGTAATTGTCGAACTTCCGGGCGTAGGCCATGGCCGCCTCATCCCCGCCAGCCTCAATTTCATCAAGAATGTCGCGGACGATTTTCTTGGTTTCCGAAGCATCGCTTTTCGAGGTCAGCGTCGCTTTTTTGAGATATTCTCTCGGCATTGATTGCTTCCTATTTGTAAATATCTGGCAGAAGAACGGTCGAGATCGTCGGCACGTAAGCGATGAACAGGGTGACGATCAGCATGAACAGGACGAACGGAATGGCGCGATAAGCGATCTTCAGGATCGACTCGCCCGTTATTCCTGCGACCACGAAAAGGTTCAGCCCCAAGGGTGGCGTGATAAAACCAACGCCCAAAGCTGTGATCATCATGATGCAGAACTGGATCTCGTTCATGCCGATGTCATCCGCCAGAGGCTTCAGGATCGGTGCGAGGATCACGATGTTCGGCGTGGTCTCCATCACGCAGCCCGCTGCGATCAGAATGCCGACCATCATCAGTATGAGGACAAGCGGTTCGTCACTGACCGAGGTGGCGGCTGCCACAAAGCCCTGCGGAACACCAATGATGGCCAGTGCTTCGGCCAAGGGGGCCGAAAAGGCGATGATCGGCAGAATGACCCCGTTCACCTTGGCTGAACTGACCAGCATCGCCGGAAAATCGCTCAGGCTCAGAGTGCGCAGGATGAACCCCATGACGATCGTCACCACCACGGCAGTAGCGCCTGCTTCGGTCGGCGTCAGTCGACCCGAAAAGATGCCGTAGAAGATGATGCCGGGCACCAGAAAGGCATACCAACCTGACTTCAGGGCTTTGCCTAGCCGTGAGAAGTATTCGCCCATGCTGATGTTGCCACCACCTTCCCAGCCTTTGAGGCGGTTCATGATGATGTTGGTGGCAAGAATGGACAGCAGGATCGCAATGCCAGGGATCAGAGCAGCCAGAAACAGTGTCGAGGCAGAAATCCCCAAAACAAGGCCGATGATGATATATGCGATCGATGGAGGGATCAGGATACCGGTACAGGCACCCGCAGCAACAAGAGCACAGGCATATGGCCGGGGGTAGCCGGATTCGACCAGTCGGTCGATCGTCATACGGCCAACAGCTGCGGCCCCTGCGGCGTCCGAGCCCGAGATCGCGGCGAACATACCGCAGACAAGCACCGTGGCTGATCCAAAGCCGCCCTTGGCGAATTGCGTTAAAGCCTCGGCCACATCAAGAAATTTTCGACTGAGTCCGGTTCTGACTAGGACGTCGCCCGTTAAGATAAACAGCGGCACAGCCGTCAGCGCGAAAAAGTCGATACCAGAGAACAGCTTTTCCCCGACGAGGCTCAAAGGCAGAGCCCCGGACCAGACAAGCATCAGGATCGCGGCGGAGCCGATGGCGGCCCAGACGGGAACGGCAAGTGCGACAAGGACGACGAACAGGATGACCGGGCCATAAAAATCCCAGCCGAGGATAACGGATTGATCGAGTTGGTTCCAAAGCATGTCCAGCCCCCTCAGTCGAACAGTTTGTCACCTTCGTAGACGGGGCGACCCGCACGAAGGTCCGCGATGTCGCGGAGGATGGATTGGAAGAGGCGAAGCAGAACCAGTGCGAAACCAATTGGAACGGCCATCAGGAACCAGACGCGGCTGATGCGCAGACCGTCTGTCACAGATCCAAATTTTGCGGAAACGTGGACTGTTTCATACGAGTAGTAGAGCGCTACGACTGACACAGCGACCATCACAAAATCGCCAAAGAGATAGAGGAGCGCCTTAATCCGCGGGCTGACGTAGTGCATGATCACGTCAATGCGGATATGTCCGCGTTCACGAACCGCAGCGGCCGCGCCGATCCAGGCGAGGTAGATGAACGAGTAACGGACGATTTCCTCGCCCCAGATCGAGGAATAGGACAACAACTCGCGCCGAAGCACTTCGATGAACATCGTCGCCACCAGCATCGTGTAGAACACGAGCAGCAGCCAGCGCTCGGCATTCCGGTTCAGTTCTTGCAGTATTCGTTGCATGCAATCCTCCCGTTCACCGGCACCTCAAGGGCAGCCGGCAGCCGGATTTCCAAGTTGTCGTCAGATTTTTGGGGCGGCCAGTCACCATGCCGCCCCTGAAACGCGACGAGGCGTATCAAGCATCGTGGACGTAGTAGCGCCCTTTCGTGCCAGCCGCTTCTTCCAGCTTGGCAAAGTTGTCCATGGAACCGGCGAGCTCGACCTTGAACTCGTCCCAATCGGACAATTGGTACCCACCAGCGGCTTTCCATTCCGCCAGCTGATCCTCGCTGAGGCTGTGGAACTCGACACCCGCTTTGCGCAATTCCGCCATTGCGTAGGTGCGCGCAGATGGAACTTTGGCCAGGTTCTGATGCGAGGTCAGCTCGCCCGCGAACTCGATGCCTTCCTGCACATCTGCGGGTAGCGAGTTGAACCATTCCAGGTTCATCGAGTAAATCTGGCTGTCCGGCACCGCCTGAGTAAAGGTGACGTGGCTCAGGATATCCTTGAAGCCAAACACAAAGAGCGCGCCAACGGACGGGTCCAGAGCATCCGCCACGCCCTGTTTGATCGCCGAAGGCGTTTCGCCCCAGGCCACCGGCGTCGGGTTCGCGCCGACCATGCGATAGTACTGCTGCAGCATCTTCGAGCCGGGCACGCGGAACTTGACCCCTGCCATGTCGCCGGGCGTGATCACGGCGTTTCCGCCCTTGCGCACGGCCACAACACGTGGGTCGATATTGATGTAGAAAAGCGCCTTGAATCCTGCGGCTTCGATCTTGGGGTGTACTTCGGCTTTCCACGCATCCGAGGTCACAAGGTTGGTGAAGCGCTGGTTCGAGCCGCAGAAATAGGGCATGTTGATCAGGTCAGCCGCGCTCGCGTAGGGCGCGAAATTCGACAGGGAATGCTGCGCACATTGGATGGTGCCAGCCTGCACCGCTTGCACCAGGGCGCCACCGGCCCCCAGCTGACCACCCGGTGCCAGCTTGACATAGACCTTGCCATTGGTGGCGTTCTGGATGTTCTCCTTCAGGTCCAGCTGCATGATCGGATAGCTGCGCGATGCACCCAAGACATACGCTGTCGCAAGGGTCATCGTGAATTCCGCTGCATCCTCGCGCTCACGCTCTTCCTTGGCGGTCTGTGCCGCGGCCTCGCTGGACCACAAGGTCCCCGCAGCGCCTGCAACCAGAGCTGCGGTGAAGCTACCGCTTCCTGCCAGCTTCAAGAAGTTCCGGCGTGAAGCCGAAGTCAATTCCTGCTTTTCACGATCCATGTTTTCCTCCCTATGGGTCATGTCATTTATTGTTTTTTTGATTTTGCAGCCGCCTCTTTCCTAAGCGTGACGACAACGAATGCGAGCGATGCCGCGAACAGCAACACCATCTCTCCGACGTCGCCCAGGAATTGGCCGTAGCCAAATGCGCCCGCGACGACGTTGATCAGGAACGCCAGAAAAAGCGCAATGGCCGCGAAAATGAACATTGCCAAATCCCCCCTTCTCCGATTCGAGGTCACTGTAAGCGCTTACATTTTGCATTGCAAGCGCTTACACTGTACCTAGAAGGACACCCTAGTTGACCCCGCATTCCGAAGGGCGCAAATGGAGCGCCAAAGCCACGAGTGTAGTTAGGTAGATGACGAAGGCACCATTTGCAGACGAGCCAAGCCGGGCGTCACCGACACTGGAAGACGTTGCGCAGCGTGCAGGCGTTTCCACGGCCACTGTTTCGAGGTGCCTCAACAATCCTAAGATGGTGTCCGAGAAAACCCGAGAACGGGTCCTCAGCGCAGTCAAAACACTTGGCTACACACCGAACTTCGGGGCTCAGGCCCTTGCCGCCAAACGCACCAGAACCTTTGGCGCAATTATACCGACGATGGAAAACGCCATCTTCGCACGTGGCCTCCAAGCTTTTCAGGAAGAACTTCAGAGGCATGGCATAACCCTCCTTGTCGCCAGCTCTTCATATAACCCTGAGCTTGAAGAAGAGCAGATCCGCAGCCTCGTGGCACGCGGTGCGGATGCGCTCTTGCTGATTGGCTTTGACCGGACCCCACAGGTTTACGATTTCCTGAAGAAACAACGGATCCCGTGTGTAGTCGCCTGGGTCTATGATCCTGACCAAACGCACCTGTCCATCGGGTTCGACAACCGAAGCGCGATGCAGGCGCTGACCGAGCAGGTACTCGACCTGGGACATCGCGCCATTGCCTTTGTCACGGCAGAGAGGGACGGCAATGACCGGGCTCGGTTGCGCTGTGAGGGCGTAGAACAAGCGATGCTGTCTCGGAACCTTGATGTCGACAACCTGCACGTCATCGAAACGCCCTACTCGATCGACAACGGAGCGCGCGCCCTTGAGGCGGCGATGGAATTGGACCCGAGACCCACTGCAATCCTATGTGGCAACGATGTTCTTGCCGCCGGTGCTCTGAGG
This sequence comes from Ruegeria sp. B10, assembly GCF_056539825.1. NCBI lineage: Bacteria > Pseudomonadati > Pseudomonadota > Alphaproteobacteria > Rhodobacterales > Roseobacteraceae > Ruegeria > Ruegeria sp. B10. The sequence goes on along the minus strand of NZ_JBQFVP010000015.1, from coordinate 12,267 downwards.
CAGGCCCGGAAAATGGGCCTTGAAGTGCCGAGAGATGTGTCCATCACCGGGTTTGATGACATTGAAATAGCAGAGATCGTAACACCGACCCTGACAACGGTTCATGTTCCTCATCGAAACATGGGTAAAGGGGCCGCTCGTATGCTGGTCGCTTTGCGCAAAGGTGAGGATGCGGGGTCAAGTGTACAGCTCGAAGCCACGACAAAGATACGCGAGTCACTCGGGCCTGCACCCCAGGCCTAGGACCCATGGCCACTAGTTGACACGAGCTACCTCTAAAGCATCCGGCCCACCTAGTAAGGGCAGGCCGGACAGGTTTTCGTGAGTGGATGGTCTTAGTCGTACAGAACGGCCGAGATTTTCGGGTCGTCGATATTCGAGGCATCGTAGTAGTAGAAGCCTGTGTCGATCAGGGTCGGTACCTCTTCACCGTTCAGGGCCGAAACGGCAGCTTTGACGGTTTCATAGCCGATACCAACGGGGTTCTGCGTGATCGCACCAGCCATCAGGCCGCTTTTGATCGCGTCTTTCTGCGCCTTGCCGCTGTCATAACCAATGATGACCAGACCTTCGGTGCCCAGTTCCTGAACGCCATTCACAACGCCAATGGCCGAGCCTTCGTTGGTGCCGAAGATACCATTCAGATCCGGGTTTGCAGTCAGGATTGCCTTGGTCACCTCGGTCGATTTCAGGTGATCGCCCTGACCGTATTGAACCGTGACAACTTCGATGTCCGGATATTTCTCGGCGATACGGTTGACGAACCCGTCGCGGCGGTCGATCCCCGTACGGCTGGTCTGGTCATGCGCCACAACAGCGACTTTGCCTTTGCCGCCGATCTTCTCGGCCATCTTGTCCGCTGCCAGACCGGCCGCTGCAAGGTTGTCTGTAGTTGCGGTCGAAAGCGGGATGTCGCTGTCGACGCCGCTGTCGAAGGCGATGATCGGGATACCTTTGTCATTGGCCTGTTTCAGCAGCGGTATCGCCGCCTGACTGTCCAATGCTGCAAAGCCGATGGCTTTGGGGTTGTTGGCCAGGGCCGCCGCCAGCATGTCGATCTGACGGTCCACCATGGTTTCGTTGTCAGGGCCTTCGAAGGTGATGGTGACGTTAAACTCATCCGCTGCTTGTTCTGCGCCGGACTTCACCGCCTGCCAGAACTGGTGCTGGAAGCCTTTGGACACCAGCGGGATATAGATTTCTTCGGCAGCCGCCATCGAAGCGGGACCTGCCAGGGTGGCCGCACTCAGCGCCCCCAGAATGAAACGACGTGAAAACATGTTTTCTCCTCCACAGTTGGTCGTTTTCTGTTTTGTTAATCTCAGCCGGATTTCTTGCGCCGTGCCATGTCGGCATAAACTGCCAGAATGATGATCGCGCCGGTGACAACGGTCTGCCACTCCTGCGCGACAGACAGGACACGCAGCCCGTTGGTCAGCACCGCCATGATCAAGGCGCCGATCAATGTGCCAAGGATCGTGCCGCGACCGCCCGACAGCGATGTGCCGCCTATGACAACTGCCGCGATGGCCTCCAGCTCATACCCCAGACCCAAGGCAGGCTGTGCCGAGTTCAGACGCGAGGCGATCAGGATGCCGCCGATGCCGCAGATAGCTCCGGCCAGCGCATAGATGCGGATCTTCCACATATCGGTGTTGACGCCCGACAGGCGCACGGCCTCTTCGTTCGACCCCAGCGCAAAGGTATATCGGCCCAGAACTGTACGGCTCAGAATATACGAGGCAGCGATGGCGACGATGAACAGGATCAGCACACCATTGGGGATGGGCAGCGCGGGGAAAACCTCTCCGATCAGCGATCCGCGCGAGATCTGGTCAAAGCCTGGCGTGTCGTTGAAGTAGATTGGTCGCGTCCCCGAGATCACCAGCGAGAGACCCTTGAGGATCAGCATCATGCCGAGTGTGGCGATGAAGGGTGGTATTTTCATCTTGGCGACGAATGTCCCCGAACACAGGCCGCAGAACGCGCCCGCCGCGATTGCGGCCGCAACGCCCAATAGCAACGGCATGCCCAGATAGGTCAGCACCACCCCCGCGATCACCGCGCAAAAGGTCATCAACGTGCCCACCGACAGATCAATGCCGCCGGTGATGATCACCAAAGTCGCGGCCACCGCCAGCACCCCGTTGACCGAGGTCGCCTGCAAAATTGCAATCATGTTCGAGGTTTGCATGAAGTTCGGCGATGCGATCGAAAAGCCGATCAGCAACGCGATCAAGCTCGCGAAGGCCAGCATTTTTTGGTAGGCGCCGCTTTCCGACAAACCCCCGAGGGGTTTTTTCTTGTCGATATCCGTAGCTGTGGTCATTGCATTGTCCCCGTTACCTGCATCGCCGCCGCCCGTTGCGTGGCCAGATGCATGATGTCTTCTTGTGTGGTGTCTTTTCCGCCGGGCAGAATGCCGGTCAGCCGGCCTTCGCACATCACGGCGATGCGGTGGCTGAGGCGCATGATCTCAGGCAATTCGGACGAGATCACGATGATTGTCTTGCCCTGCTCAGCCAGCTCCTCGAGCAGTTTGTAGATTTCGGATTTCGCGCCCACGTCGATGCCCCGTGTAGGTTCATCGAAGATCAGGATATCGCAATCGCGCAGCAGCCATTTGGCGATGACAACCTTTTGCTGATTGCCGCCCGAGAGCAGCCGAACCTCTTGCACATCCGATGGTGTCCGGATGCCCAGCTGCGCGATATAGCCCTTGGCGGTGGTGCTGATTTCACTGTCGTTCAGAACGCCGCCGGTGCTTGTGAAAAGATCCATCGAGGCCAGCGCGATATTGTCCCGCACATTCATCCCCGTGGCGAGGCCGAAATGCTTGCGGTCCTCAGACAGATACCCGATCCCGGCCTTCACCGCGTCGGTGGGCGATTTGATCGAAACCACGTGACCATGCACCCGGATTTCACCGGCATCTTTTGGATCAGCGCCGAAGATTGCCCGCGCGACCTCGGTCCGGCCAGCGCCCATCAATCCGGCAAATCCGAGTATCTCGCCTTTCTGAACCGAAAAGCTGACATCTTGGATTTCTTTGCTGCGGCTCAGGCCCGAAACTTGCAGCGAAACCTCGGCATCGCCCAGATCGGGAACGTCCAAGGGCTCCTCGTTCACCTCACGCCCCACCATCATTGCGATGATCTGGCTGATTGGCGTTTCTGCGGCACCCACCGTGCCGACATATTCCCCGTCGCGCATGACGGTGACCCGGTCCGAGATCTGCTTCAGTTCATCCATTTTGTGGCTGATATAGACGATGCCCACACCTTCCGCCTTGAGGCGGCGGATGATCACGAACAGTTCGGCAATTTCGGCGTCGTTGAGGGCGGCGGTCGGTTCATCCATGATCAAAACTTTCGACCGGAAGGACAGCGCCTTGGCGATCTCGACCATCTGCTGTTTTGCAATGGTGAGGCTGCCGACCAGTGCCTTGGGGTCGAGGTTCAGGTTCATCGAGGCGAAGATCTCAGCCGTTTGCGCATTCAGCGCGGCTTCGTCCAGACGACCAAAGCTTTTGCGCGGCTCACGCCCGATGAAGATATTCTGCGCGACGGTCAGGTCATTCATCAGGCTCAGTTCCTGATGGATGATGCCGATGCCCAGATCCTGCGCCTCGCGCGGGGTGGTCGGGCTGACAGATCGTCCCTCGATCAAAAGATCGCCGCCGTCGCGCTGATAGATCCCAGACAGGATCTTCATCAGCGTGCTTTTCCCGGCACCGTTCTCGCCCATCAGCGCATGAACTTCACCCGGAAACAGATCGAATTGCACGGATTTCAGCGCATGCACACCGGGGAAGTGCTTATCAATCCCCGTCATGTCGACCAGTTTCGTCATTTCTCCTCCCATTCTGCCCCTCTCCCCAAGGGCGGTGCGGCTTACATCACCGCGCCGATTTGCCAGGGGACGAACTCCACGCCCCCAAAGCCAAGTTCTTCACTTTTGGTTTTCTCGCCCGAGGCGACACGGATCAGTACCTCGAACAGCTCTTCGCCTTTGGCTTCGATGCTGACGCCATCGGTGACGATGTCGCCGCAGTTCAGATCCATGTCGTCTGCCATCCGGGCATACATTTCCGAGTTGGTCGCCAGTTTGATGCAGGGCGTCGGCTGATAGCCTGACACCGAGCCGCGCCCGGTGGTGAACACGATCAGGTTCGCGCCTGAGGCCACCTGCCCCGTGACCGAGCATGGATCAAATCCGGGGCTGTCCATGAAGACGAACCCGTGTTTGTCCACCTTCTCACCGAATTTGTAGACGTCGCGCAGCGGTGCCGTGCCGCCTTTGGCGACAGCGCCCAGCGATTTTTCCAGAATGGTCGTCAGCCCGCCGCGCTTGTTGCCGGGGCTTGGGTTGTTGTCCATCTCGCCGCCATTGCGCTCGGTGTAGTCTTCCCACCAGTGGATACGCTCTATGAGCTTTTCGCCCACTTCGATGGTCTCGGCGCGGCGGGTCAAAAGATGTTCGGCCCCGTAGATCTCGGACGTCTCGGACAGGATCGTTGTGCCGCCCTGGCGCACCAAAAGGTCGGATGCATATCCAAGGGCTGGATTGGCCGTGATCCCGGAATACCCGTCCGATCCACCGCATTGCATTCCAACCGTGATTGCACTGATGGGAGCGGGCGCGCGCTCGGCTTGATTGGCCAGTTCGGCTATTCCCCGCAGCTCATCCAAACCGCGTTCGATTGTGCGGCGTGTACCACCCTCGTTCTGGATGGTCATGTAACGCAACGCGCCGTCTGACCGGATCGGGCGTCCTCCGACCAAATAAGCGACCTGCATCACCTCACACCCCAACCCGATCAGCAGGATACCTCCGAAATTCGGGTGCTGCGCGTAACCGGCCAATGTCCGGAACAAAGTGGCGTAGCCTTCGTCCTTGCCAGACATGCCGCAACCCGTGCCATGCACGATCGGCACCACCCCATCGACATTGGGGAAGTCATCCAGAAGCCCAGACTTCTCGGCCGCCTCGGCAATGAACCTTGCAACAGAGCCCGAGCAATTCACGCTGGTCAGGATGCCGATATAGTTGCGCGTCCCTACCCGGCCATCGGCACGATGATACCCGTCAAACGTGCGATCCGCGGCCAGCGCGGGTAGCGGAGCATTGGCGCTGGCATGCGCATAGTCCTGTTGATGCGCGCCCATCCCCAGATTGTGGACATGGATGTGATCCCCCGGTGCAATATCGCTTTTGGCCTGACCGATGATCTGGCCGTAACGGATAACATTCTCGCCAGCCCGAATCGGCATCGTCGCAATCTTGTGCCCGCGGGCCACTTGCGAGGTCAGAGGGGTTGGCACTTGTGTCGGCTGCTCGCCCGCCTGCAAGTCACGCAGGGCAATAACAATATTGTCATCAGGGTTAAGCTGAACGACGTCCCGCGCCGCCTTTTCCAGAACATTTATGCCGTCGTGTGCTTGCATCACTTCCCCGCTTGCTTGGCCCATGTTGCTAAGTGCTATATCTGCTCTTGTCAACTAACATGTTAGAATGTTAAACGATGACCATGAACAAGCTCCAAGATATTGATGCCTCTCTCCTGCCCGAGATTACGGTCACCGAAGGATCGCTGGCTCAGCGGGTTCACCACTCTTTGAAAACGGCGATTCTAGCGCTGGACTTTCCGCCAGGCGCGAATCTACGGAAGGCCCCGGTTTGTGAGCGTTTAGGCGTGTCACGCGCGCCTGTTGCGGACGCCATCGCCCGACTGTCATCTGAAGGTCTGGTGGACGTAGTCCCGCAATCCGGGACGCGTGTGTCCTATTTCTCGATGGATGAGATCCGCGAAGGTGCCTTTCTGCGCGAAGCACTCGAACTAGCAACCGTCGCCAAAGTGACGCGGGACCTGACCGAAGATCAGCGCAAACGCCTCAGCCGCAATATGCGCCTGCAAGAGCTTTTGATCGAAGATGATGATATTCCCGGCTTCTATCAGGCTGACGAAGAGTTTCACGGCATGCTGATGGACTTCACCGGCTTCCGTCACCTCGCCAACGTTGCGCAGAATGTTTCTCTGCAGGTGAGCCGGGCGCGGATGCTGTTGCTGCCGACCCCCGGCCGGATTGCGGAAACACTGGCGGAACACAAAGCCATTTTTGACGCGATTTGCAGCCGCAACGAACAAGCCGCTCAGGACGCAATGCGCGCCCATTTGGGACAGCTGATGCCGCGCATCGAGGAACTCAGGCAGCAAAAGCCCCACCTTTTCAATCTCACCCAACAGTCGCACAGCGAGGCAGGATGACCGTTTCACAGACAGAATTGCTCAATAACCGCACCGCGCGGCCCGTTCCGCTGACCCGGATGGGATTTGGCGGTGCCCCGCTGGGAAACCTGTACCGCAAAGTGTCGGATGAGGACGCGCAGGCCGCGCTTCAGGCCGCCTATGATGCGGGTATCCGTTTCTTTGACACCGCACCGCAATACGGGCTTGGACGGTCCGAGCGCCGCTTTGGCGAGGCGATTGCCCGCTTTGGACGCGAGAACATCCAGCTGTCCACCAAGATCGGGCGTCTTCTGCTGGATTGCGAACCCCATGAGGTCACGCCCGAGACCTTTGTAGACGTTCCGCAAAAACGGATCGTGTTCGACTATACCTATGACGGGGTGATGCGGTCCTACGAGGCCAGCCGTGAGCGCATCGGGGTCGCAAATGCCGACATCCTTCTGGTGCATGACGTCTGCGTCTTCAGCCAGGGCAGTCAAGAAATGTCCGACGCCAAGGTGCGTGAGCTGTTCAACGGAGGCGGCTACAAAGCCTTGGTTGAGCTGCGCGACGCAGGAGAGATCGCCGCCATCGGCGCAGGCGTGAACGAATGGCAGGTGTGTGAAAAGCTTCTGGGCCTGGGTGATTTCGACGGCTTCCTGCTGGCCGGTCGCTATACGTTGCTTGAGCAAGAAGCATTGGACAGCTTCCTGCCCCTTTGTGAAAAGCGCGACGTGGGGATCATTTTGGGTGGGCCCTACAACTCCGGCATCCTCGCGACCGGAGCCGTGCCGGGTGCAAAGTATAACTATGCCGATGCGCCCGAGGACATACTGGCGCGCGTCTGCAAGATCGAGGCCGTTTGCGCCGCGCATGACACCCCTCTGATCGCGGCGGCCCTACAATTTGTTCTGGGTCATCCGTGCGTCAAAACAGTCGTTCCGGGTGCCGTCAGCGCAGCCGAGGTGCAATCCAACGTGGCCCTGCTAGAGCGGGAAGTACCCCCGGGCCTCTGGTCTGATCTGCGGTCCGAGGGGCTGATCCGTCCGGATGCACCGCTTCCGAGTGAGGCCGCCGATGCTGCGTAACATCGACCCCATTCTGTCGCCCGACCTGCTACATGCGCTCAGGGCCATGGGGCACGGCGATGAAATCGTGATTGCGGATGCGAACTTTCCCGGCACAAGCACCGGCCCTGAGTGTATCCGAGCGGATGGCTCAACCGCCAGTGAGGTGCTTCGGGCTGTGCTGTCTGTAATGCCTCTGGATACATTTGTGACCGACCCGGCCCTGACCATGCAGGTGGTCGCCGATCCGGACGCAATTCCCGAAGCCGTCGCCGATTTTCAGAACATCATCGACGCGACGGCGGACAACCCTGCTAAAATTCAGGGGCTTGAGCGGTTTGCCTTCTATGAGCGTGCGGCCAATGCATTTGCCATCGTTCAAACGGGTGAGCGCAGGCTCTATGGCAATATCATCCTGAAAAAGGGCGTGATCGGATGAAGATTGACGCGCATCAGCACTTCTGGACCTTGGCGCGGGGGGACTATGGCTGGCTGATGCCTGACTTAGACGTGATCTACCGCGATTTTACCCCCAATGATCTGGCCCCGATGCTGAACGACGCCGGCATAGAAGGCACCGTGCTGGTGCAGGCGGCACCAACGTTGGCCGAGACGGAATACATGCTGTCCCTGGCCGACGAGACCCCATTTATTAAAGGTGTTGTGGGTTGGGTCGATTTCGAAGCCTGGGATGCGGCGACCCAAATCAAAAAATTGAACAAGCACCCGGCGCTGGTCGGTTTGCGTCCGATGATTCAGGATACTGCCGACCCGCACTGGATGCTCGGCGACGCTCTGACCCCCGCTTTTACCGAACTTATTGCGCAGGGTCTGACGTTCGACGCTTTGACCTTGCCGCAGCATCTGGGACCGCTCAGAAATCTACTGGCCCGTCATGCGGACATGAAGGTTGTCATTGATCACGGCTCCAAGCCCCTTATCCGGGACGCAAAGCTCGAGGGGTGGGCCGAGGATATGGCTGCGCTGGCCCGTGAAACCAACGCGTGGTGCAAACTGTCCGGTCTTGTCACCGAAGCCGCATCCGATTGGACGGTCGATGATCTGCGCCCTTATGTGGACCACCTGTTGAACACCTTCGGCCCGTCGCGCCTGATCTGGGGCAGCGACTGGCCGGTTTGCACCTTGGCGAGCAGTTATGAACGCTGGCTGGAAACCACAGACCTTTTGCTGAGCCAGCTCAGCAGCTCCGAACGCGATGCCGTCATGGGTGGCAACGCCGCGCGGGCCTATAACCTCAGGGATTGATATGACTCTACCAAATCTGGACTCCAACGGGCTGTGGCTCGGACGTATTGAGCGCGCTGGGATTGGCCCCTGCGTAGTGACCCTACGGGATGGCCGCGTGGTCGACATCACGTCGAAAACTGCGCCAACCGTTCGGGATATTCTTGAGCGGGACGATGCAGCGGATTACGTCCGAGCGGCGCAGGGCGAAGACCTTGGCCTGTTTGACGCGGATCATCAGTGGCTCGCTCCTTGTGACTTGCAAGCGGTCAAAGCTTGCGGCGTCACATTTGCCGGTTCCATGGTCGAGCGCGTGATCGAGGAACAGGCCGCAGGTGATCCGGCCAAGGCCGAGGCGATACGGTCGCGCATCGGCGCGCGGATTGGCGACAGCCTGTCCAATATCACGCCCGGCTCAGATGAGGCCGCGAAGGTCAAGGAGGCGCTGATCGAAGAAGGACTCTGGAGCCAGTACCTGGAGGTCGGGATCGGACCGGATGCCGAGGTATTTTCCAAAGCGCAGGTTTTGTCTTCGGTCGGCGCTGGTGCGGATATCGGGTTGCACCCGATTTCCACCTGGAACAACCCCGAACCCGAGGTGGTTCTGGCCGTAACCTCACAAGGTGAAATCAAGGGCGCGACCTTGGGCAACGATGTGAACCTGCGCGATGTCGAGGGGCGCTCGGCCCTGCTGCTCAGCAAGGCCAAGGACAACAACGCCTCATGCGCGATCGGTCCAATGATCCGGCTGTTCGACGATGGCTTCACCCTCGACGACGTGCGCAAGGCCGAGTTGACGCTGACTGTCACCGGGCTCGATGGGTTTGTTCTGAATGGCGCGTCTTCCATGTCCCAGATCAGCCGCGATCCGGCGGATCTTGTGAAACAGACCATTGGACGCCATCACCAATACCCGGACGGGCTGATGTTGTTTCTGGGCACGCTCTTTGCCCCAACCCAGGACCGTGACACGCCCGGAGGCGGCTTTACACATAAACTGGGCGATCTCGTCACCATCGCCAACAGCCAGCTTGGGGCGCTGACAAACACGGTGCGCCTGTCCACGGAATGCCCTGAATGGACCTTCGGGGCCTCACACCTGATGCGAAACCTCGCCCAACGCGACCTGCTTTAAGAGAGAACCAACATGTTGACTGGAAAACACCTGATCGCTGGCGAATGGGTCGGCGCAGACGCCACTTTCGCATCGGAACCTGCCCATGGCCCCAGCCATGACTTTGCCGTAGGCACGCCCGCGCTGGTTGACCGTGCCGTAGACGCCGCCGAGCAAGCCTTTGCCTCATTCGGATGGTCGACACGTGCCGAGCGGGCCGCTTTGCTACGAAAGATCGCAGATGAGATTGATGCACGCGGCGATGCGATCACTGAAATCGGAACGCAAGAAACCGGCCTGCCCGAGGCCCGTTTACAAGGCGAACGTGGCCGTACCGTCGGTCAGTTGCGTTTGTTCGCCGATCACATTGAGGCGGGCGACTATCTGGACATGCGCCACGATCCGGCCATGCCTGATCGCGCGCCCCTGCCCCGCCCGGACCTGCGCATGATCCAGCGCCCGCTGGGGCCTGTGGCTGTGTTCGGCGCGTCCAACTTCCCGCTGGCCTTCTCGGTCGCGGGGGGCGATACGGCCGCTGCTTTGGCTGCAGGTTGTCCTGTCATTGTCAAAGGCCATTCGGCGCATCCGGGCACGGGTGAAATCGTCGCGCAGGCCATTGATTCTGCTATCAAGGCGACAGGCGTTCATCCCGGTGTGTTCTCATTGGTGCAAGGCGGCAAGCGGGACGTGGGAACACGTCTGGTGCAGCACCCTCTGATCCGGGCGGTAGGGTTTACAGGCAGCCTCGCTGGTGGTCGCGCCCTGTTCGACCTGTGCGCGCAACGAAATGAACCAATCCCGTTCTTCGGTGAGCTTGGCTCGGTCAACCCGATGTTCATCCTACCGCAAGCCGCCGCCGCGCGCGGGGCCGAGATCGGGGCCGGCTGGTCTGGCTCTTTGACCATGGGAGCAGGGCAGTTCTGCACCAATCCCGGCATCGCGGTTATCATTGACGGCCCCGAGGCAGATGCATTCCAGTCCGCCGCCGAGGCGGGCCTGTCCGCCGTAGCCGAGCAAACCATGCTGACCGATGGCATCGCCGACGCCTACCGTCAGGGGGTTTCGCGTGTCGCAGCGGGCACCGGAGTCACTCAAATCATGGGTACTAGCTGCGTGACGCGTGATGCGGCGCCCTACCTGTTCACGGTGTCCGGCGATGACTGGTTGGCGGATCACAAACTGCAAGAGGAGGTCTTTGGCCCGCTCGGCATCGTCGTCCGCGTCCGCGACACAGCTCAGATGCAGCAAATTGCACGCGCCATCGAAGGCCAGCTGACCTGCACCTTGCATTTGGACCCCGACGACAAGCCCGACGCACGAGCGTTGCTGCCACTGCTGGAGCGTAAAGCCGGGCGCTTGCTGGCCAACAGCTTCCCCACGGGGGTCGAGGTCTGCGACAGCATGGTTCATGGCGGCCCCTACCCGGCATCGACGAATTTCGGCGCGACATCGGTTGGCACTCTGTCGATCCGTCGTTTCCTGCGGCCAGTCTGTTACCAGGACATTCCCACTGATCTGCTTCCCGAGGGTGTTTAACACCGCCGGATGCGCCTTGCGGGCGTTGTCAGCAGAGATACCACCGAAAAGCCGCTTGCCCTTGGTGGTGGCTGAACGATCCAAGCAACGAAGGAACTCGATATGAAACTGCTCCGCTATGGCCCGAAGGGTGCTGAGAAACCTGGGCTGCTGGATGCCGAAGGTACGATCCGCGATCTCTCGGGGGAAGTTAACGACATTTCGGGCGAGGCGCTGGGAGATGAAACGCTTACACGGTTGCGTGCGTTGGATCCCTCTACCCTTCAAAAAGTCGAAGGCACCCCCCCGAATTGGCGCCTGCATCGGTCAGGTGGGAAAGTTCATCTGCATCGGTCTGAATTACGCCGATCACGCCGCCGAAAGCGGTATGGAACTGCCGCAAGAGCCGGTGATTTTCTTCAAAGCCACCTCAGCGATCAATGGCCCGGACGATACCGTCGAAATTCCGCGCGGCTCGGTTAAAACCGATTGGGAGGTCGAACTGGGCGTCGTCATCGGGAAAAAGGCCAAATATATTTCGGAAGAAGAAGCGCTGGATCATGTGGCTGGATATTGCGTCGTCAACGACCTGTCCGAGCGCGACTTTCAACTGCACCGCTCGGGGCAGTCGGTCAAAGGCAAGTCCGCCGACACGTTTGGCCCCATCGGCCCTTGGTTAGTGACACGCGACGAGGTGCCCGACCCGCAGAACCTGCCGATGTATCTTGAGGTGAACGGGCATCGCTATCAGGACGGCTCGACCAGAACAATGCATTTCGGTGTTGCGATGGTGATCTCGCACCTGTCGCAATTTATGTCACTGCAACCGGGCGATGTGATCTCGACCGGGACGCCTCCGGGCGTTTGGATGGGGCAAAACCCGCAGACCTACCTCAAGCCGGGCGACCGCATAGAGCTTGGGATTGAGGGATTGGGTGTGCAACGACAGAGTGTCGTCGCCGGGTAACCAATAGCGCCGTTTCTAATAGACAGCACTGTATCAACGAAAAGCGCCGCCCTTTTGGGGCGGCGCTTGGATTGTTTGTGTTTTGGTGGGTTTATTCTGCGGCCTGTGGTGCCTCGGCGTGTTTGTCACG